>JALVHV010000040.1 GCA_027028845.1 Pyrodictiaceae archaeon
GGCGATATCTCCTTAGCAGCTTCTATAACCGATTCTATGCCTAGGCCTAGGAGGGACTCTGCGTGTCTCCTGCTAGCCTCCTCTATTACTGCGCGGTAGAGGGGTAGCTGAGGCCTATACTCTATGCTGTCTCCTCGTAGAACAGGGTATGCTATGTTGTGCTCTACTAGCTTCTCTCCTAGCTCGGCTAGGATAGGGTCTCTTAGGGGCTGCACGGGCTCGGTTAGGGTTCTCCGGGCCAGCTCTATTACCTCGTTGCGGCCTAGTCCAAGACTCCTGGCTATTCTAGCTAATGCCTGCTCAAGCTCTGCTACGAGGCCCGCTATGTACCTCGGTCTCAGAGCAGGGTCGCCTAGGTAGCTACAAGCCTCCGGTACATAGCCAGGAGCAGTACCAGTCACCGCTACTAGCTCCGCCCTATCTAGGTCGCGGCAGCCGGGGTTCTTCTCAGCGTACTCGTCTAGGAGGGCCATGTAGTGGCTGCAATCAAGTCCATCGAGAAGCATGTATGCTGCCCCATAGCCGCGTAGCCGGCTAATAGCCCTAGTCGTGGCAAAGAACCCCTCACTAACAGTCAGCACTACGCGTATTCCCCTAATCTCTCCCTTAACCAGCATAGCCGACAAGGACTCTAGGTCTCTCAGTGCCTCAGAGGCCCCTCGGTAACCAGGTAATAAGTGGAACTCGTCGAGCACGAGATAGAGTACGCCTCCGCTGAGAGCCCTAGCAGCCGAGGCAACAGCCTCTCGCAATGCCTCAACTAGTCTAAGCAGGGCCCCAAGACCAGGCTCTGCCTCTGCAAAAATGCTTGCAAGCCTCGCAGCGATGCCCCGGCCCAGGGCTCTCTCAGCAACACTGCTAACAAGTACGCGCTGCCCCCTAGCATAGACATAGAGGCTCGATACCCCCCTCTTGCTGATCCAGTACCGGGTGAGCTCGCTCTTACCGACACCCCGGGGCCCATAGACTATGACTGTGCTGAAGCGCGAAGCAAGCTTATCTAGTTCACCAAGCTCTCTCACACGGTCATAGAACGCTACTCCCAGGCTGGTACGGTACCCGTGGTCAACATAGAGGCTCAGATGTCATCCCTCCCTCTCTATTAGATCAATAATAAAATAACATAGCTGGGCAGAAGAAATAGGCTCCTCTAAGCAGGACACAGCAAGCCTGCCAGAGCTATCGAGGTCTCCACTAGCAGGGTGCCTAGCCCCGAGAACGGTATCAGCAAGGGGACTAGGGGGTTGTCTGAGCCAAGCCCGTAGAGGAGCACCGGGTCTAGCATCCCTATGAGGCCTATTACCAGGCCCACTACTAGCAGGTCCGCCTTATCCGCCCTAGAGCCTAGGAAGACGCTATAAGCAGCCATGTGTGGGTACGCTAGCAGGAGCACTACTAGGCCAAGGAACGTTAACAGTATCCCAGCTAGGGCCATTTGGCCTCCCCGTGTCCTTATCTCCACGCTGCCCCGCGGCCCACTACCAGCCAGTTCCTCGAGTCTGTCGAGGAGCCTTATGGCGCCGAAGCCGAGCAAGAATTTGTCCCCGCTAATAGTCTCCACAAGTAGGAGATCCCGGAGCTTATCCGCATAGACCTTTACCGAGCCAAGCTCCCTGAACCTATAGTCGCCGGTTCGTAGCCCGGGCAAGGTTATGCCGACAAGTCTGAAGCCTTTGCCCGGGTCCTCTACCCTCCTCACGGACTTGATGGAGCCAATGGGTATCCTTAGCTCGCCGCACCACCCAAACGATACAACCAAGTAGCCATCGGGGCTCAACAAGGCCCTAGGCCTACACGGGCCGCGAACAGCATAGAGTACGGCAAAGAGGCCAGCAACTAGGCTAAGCAGCCCCGCTACAAAGAGCCCGGAGAAGAGCCAGCAAAGCAGCTGCATGGCTACATGTTTCCTCGCAGAGTGTTACAGAGTCCTCTATACAGGTGGGGCCGCTGTCCACGGGGATAGCTGTTTGCACGCTTTTTATGTTCTTGGCTGCTCTGTTCCCGGTACAAGGTTATTGCTGCTCCGCACCCATCTATTAACCGGTTGGTCAGTAATGGCCTCAGGGAAGAAGTACACACTTCTCCCAAGCTGCAGCAAGTACGCACCCGACCTCATAATAGTAGCAGCCTGCGACGGCGCATCAAGCACCGGGCAAGTAGGCAACGAGGTAGCAAGAATACTGACAAAGCGCTACCCCCGCCTCGTACGAATGTGCTGCCTAGCAGCAGTAGCAGCAGGGTCACAACTACACATCAAGATATTCAGGGATGCACGAGCAGTCATAGCGATAAACGGGTGCCCACTCCAATGCGCCTCAAAAGTACTAAGAAGCAGAGGAATAGAGCCTACATACGAGGTGACTATAACCGAGCTAGGAGTGCCGAAAGCCTCTACACTAGACTTCGACGAGGAAACAGCCCACGCTATAGCTGAGCGAATAGCTGAGGAATTCATAAAGAAGCTCGGCGAGAATAGCCGGGGAGGAGCCGAGAATAGCAACAACCAATAATTAATAAGACGAGAAGCAGTGAACAAGAAGGTACTGGGTGGATGAGGTAGTAGGGACGTGCCGATAAGCGCCCTCTTCTCCCCAGGGCCGTGAGGACAGGTGGAGCGACCCTGACACCCCTTCTCTGCATAACATTTGTTTAGTTGTTGCTAAATCTAGCAAGATGGAAGCTGATGGCTTACCGCATTTGCCACGATACAAACGATATTTTATAGTAGTACTGTATTACAATCCTACAGGGTAGGCTAATGGCTGCTAATATTACTGCTGCCCAGAGTAGCGTTGACGATATAGTATTAGCGGCTGCACTAGCAGTGATTAAGGCGAAACGTATCCGTCATAGAGGAGCCGACGCCGGTTATGCCTCTCTCTATGATCTTAACAAGGTGCTTGCCAAGCTAGAAGAAATATACGAGAAAGAGAAGACAAAAAAGCTCCTACCACTACGCTTCGTAGAGTATAGTTATGGCCCCTATAGCCCAGATCTAGAACGGGTTCTAGAAGAGCTTGCAGCAAAGGGACTAGCAGACTATGTTGTAAAAGTCCACGTTCCTGGTGCTCCAACCAGAGGAGTTGATGAAGACTATGCATGGCTTATAATTGAGCATCAGTTAAGTGAAAGAGATGCTGATAGAAAATATGTCAAGAAGCTCTTTAAGCCCAGGAAGAAACCGAGACTTCCTAGGGAACTCGAAGAAATGATAGCAAGAGCTGTGAATTCTTACATAGAGGCAGCGGCTAGGGAATGATAAAGCGTTGTATAGCTTAGAACTATTATTCTCTAGGACCCATTATTTCTGCTCAAGTCTATTAGCAAGGTTCAAACATTACTGGTTGAGCCGTGTTATTCAAAAAGATTTTCTCAGAGAACTAGCCACTACGTCAGAAAAGGATCTAGTGCTTCATGAGCTACGCTATAGGCTCTATCCAGGCACAAATATAGAGATACGTAATATCAATGATATCTACAACCTACTAGGCGTCAATGATATTGGAGAGCCGACAAGAACCCTGATAGATAAATACATTAGCCTAATAGGTCGCTCCAACATAGTACAAAGCCTTATCGCTAGGCACCCCTTACTACTCCTCTACAGTATCGCTGCAGGCTGTCTACAAGAGGACAAGAACTGCGTCATAGAGCCAAGCATGCAGGTCGAAAACCACGAGAAGAATCGGTGGCTTGAGAAAGAGAGGCTCTTACCGTACCGATTATTTGACCTACTAGTGGCAGAAGACGATTACCTAGAACTAATAGAGATGAAGTACAGTAGGCATGGAAAGAAGAAGCTACCACAAGGCACCCTTCTTGCATACCTAGCATCTTTCCTAGAGAAGCTAGCATCAACGGAGACCCTTATAGGAGGCATACTTAGAGCAGGAGGCTACGAGTATAGCTATAGGCTAGTAATAGTAATAGCGCCTGGAACCGAGGTAGCGGACTCGCTGAGAAAGCATCTTAACGTGATAACGCGTTCAGTAGAAGCTCTCGCCAGGGTAAGTATAGCTGCAACCATACTAAAGTACAACGAGGTAGTAGATGGAGCACTAAAGGAGTTACAAAAAAGCACGGCTCGGGAGAGCTATGTAGTAGAGAGGGTAATAATATAGTCACAGAGCCAATGATTCCTGGGAATGATTACTTGTCATGAACCAGGAGAGCTTCCTTGCCAACCACAAGGGGAACAAAATGAATAACGAGCAGCTTTTACCCCGGTAAACAAGGTAGCTCCATAATCTACTCTTAGGTTATTCCTCACTATCTCTCAATGCGGAGGACAATCTCGTCCCGGCTCCTCCACCTATACTTCCTCCTAGCCTCTTCTCTGGCTATTAGGGCTAGTCTGAGGAGCTCCTCTAGGGATTTGCGGGCCAGCGGGTCCCTTTCCCCTAGCTCGTCGAGTATGATGGCCACTATCTTTGCACGCCTCTTAGCTAACCTGGTTCCTTGTTCGCGTAGCTCCTGGAGCGAGACCCCGCTGGCCATGGCCCGGTCGCCGCTATTTACCTATTTCTTGCCGCGTCTATCCCAGCTATAGGGTGTAGACTCGTTGCTTGAATAAAATCTTGCTACTCCTCTGTATCACGGTAGCTCGTCTAGGGTTACTCTTCTCAGCCCCTCCAGTTTCTCGAAGCTGAGACCCGGTATAGTGTCTCTTGCTAGGTCACGTATCGTCGAGGAGACATAGGCTACTAGGCCCTTGCTCGTAGCGAGTACTGGCTCGTAGTAGGCCTGCCTAGCCTGGTCACCGCTTATCCTCTCCGAGAGGTACCCGTTGAGGTAGAGCACCGGGTCCTTGCCGGGCTCGACGATGGCTACTCCTAGGTCTAGTGCGCTCTTCACATAGGGCTTCGCCTTCTCCACGGCGTCCCCGACGCCTAGCCCCATGGCCAGGTAGCGGGAAAGGAGTATAGTGAACACGTGTGTATCCGTGTAGTGCTCATGGGAGACACCGACCTCCTCGACAAGCCTCTCCTTGTCAATACCACCGTTATGCACAACGTAGACCTCGAGCCGCCTCCTAGGCAGCTCCACTACCTCGTGGAACGGGTGAGCATTCATACTGCCCCGTGGCTCCCTCCTCCCAGCCCGCCTTGCATGGAACAATACAAGCGCGGCCTCAGAGCCCTCGACCCCTTGGGCAAGCCTCTCAGCCACAGCCCCAAGGAGCTCGAGATTAGCTCTACACGCCTCTTCCTCGCCAAGCCCGGCATCAGCTGCATCAAACCTCTCATAGCCGAGAACCCAGGCACCCCGGCGCCGAAGAGCAGCGAAGAACCCGTAGCCGTGACAATGCCTAGCCTCGCCACCAGTAATAGCTGCCAAGTACGGGTCACTACTAGCAGCCCTAGGCAAGAGCCGGATAAGACCAGCCAGTTTCCCCAAGCCCTCCCCAACCGCTAAGCCAGCAATCATCCTACACATAGGGCGCACCCGCGACACTACCACGGGGAACAAGGACGGTATGGTATGGGGATAAATCCCTTGGCTGCTAACCCGGGGCGCTAATCCTCCTCGCCACGATATGGCGATAAGCATATAGAACACGGATATATGATATAGCGTAACGAGGGGTCTCGTACCTTCCTTGAGGCAATCAAGACTAGTAGTAATAGCCGTGGTATTGTTTGTCGCGGTTATAGCGCTACTCTATTTCCTTGAGTCAAGGAGCATATTGGTTGTCGTTGAGCTAGAGCCGCAAACGTTTTGGGAGAAGTATAGCTTCGGCGCAGTACGGGTAATAGCGACTAATGGCCCGTACACGGTGTCAAAGACGTACTATATCAGGCCCTGGGCAAGGCTCGTAGCTATAAGGATAAACAAGGCCAGCCTCCTCCAAAAACCCCGCCACATAAGCAATAGTCAAAGAAACCTAGCAGCAGTCCAAGTACTCCTATACCTTTACGATAAGAGAGGTAGGCTCTGCATAAGAGCAGCTAGGCTCACGACATATGAATACTTTCTAGAGCGGACGGGTAACCCGTTAGAGGCTGGCAGACTGGCCTACAAGCATCCCGACGCACTGCTAAGAACCAGGACGATTCGTTTCCCCTTCTCTAGTTTCTCGCCATGCATATACATTGGTAAGGAGCTTGCAAAGATAGCGAAGACAATTAAGGCGACTCACCGCGTCAAGGTACTACAACCCAGTTCTCAGCAACTCCACCTACTTGGCAAGGACACGGAACTAGAACTACTCTATCCAAGGCTCTATGAGCAGAGACGCAGCCCGCCACAGCAGTGGCTACGCAGCATAGTACCTCACGAAGTAGCCTCAGATGCTTGGTACATGTTCGCTACGAGGTATAGCTATGGACTACTCTTCCCCGTGGACAAGTACAGCCTAGGAGACGCAATAGCCGCTGCCCTGACAAAATGGTACTGTAAACACGCGAGAGAAGGAGACCAAGAAATAGCCATGGGCCTTATCACCATGGATCAGTTGGTCAAGTGCCTACCAATCCCCAGGGATGTTCATTGGAGAAGCCAGCTAGCTCCAGGAACACTACTAGAGCGCCTCAACACAGCACCTATAGCAGTACTAGATACTTACTGTGATAATTGTCCAACAGAGATACTTGTCGCAGGCATGGTTTTCGCTACTGGTCTTATCCAGTACACTACCGAGGGAATCTCGCTGCTCGGAGTAATAATGTACCCTGAGCCGGTTCTCGTTAATAAGCTAGTTGCAAGCCCCTGCGCTGGCATAGTAATAGATAACCGAAGGAGGGAAATGGTTCTCTATGCACCAATGAACGATATCTATGTCACGGATGGAGCCATAGTACTATACTACGTCAATAAGACCTTTCTCGGCGGAAAAGAGTACTGGGAAATAATACCAATCTATGCCGGTACCATGATACATTATTACGACTATAGCTATGCCTCGATGAATTGCGCCAACTTTGCTCTCGACGAACCAAATACTATGCTCTACAAGGCTCAGCGAGCACAAAACTACCTACTAGGAGGCCTGGTCTCTAGGAACACTACCCTCTATAAGAGACTCCTATACGCTGATTTCACTATAACAATAACGCTCAACAAGTGCACCAAGACACCTAGGTATGCTAGGCTACTAGCTGGGCTAGTGGCCTCCGCGACCAATAACGCCGTGGACAAGCTCACCAATTATATGCCCCGCGTCAGCGAGGTATACAATCTTATAGAGGAATCGATAATAGACCTAGGTACGAAGACGAGCACGTTCCACGTAAGCCTTGACAGCGCGAATAAGAAGTACTGGGTATACATTAGAGTAGAAAAGCTAGTTCCAGAGGACATAGCCGATCTATATTCCTCGGGGACTGTGTGCTTACCTTCAGAGCCCATATACTATGTCAGGGCCCATGTTGCCCAGCCTTCTCGGTCCCATTAGGTAGCAAAACGGGTAAGAACAGTACTTGGCGTAGAGCGGAGGGAGCGAGAGAACGCGCGGAAAAGAACACCCTCCTAGAAGCCCTTGGACTCGTTAACAAAAAGGGTGTTAGGAAAAGAAGGCCCTTGTCTCGGTTCTCTCCTTAGGGTGCTGGTGTGTATGCGTATAGTGGTATCCCATAGAGCTTCCATGGCTGTATTGCTAGAGCTATTGTTATGAGTACTGCTATTAGTGCTGCGTAGACTCTGTAATCGTTCTTTATCACCGGCGTCTCCTCTGTTGGTGGCTGTACTAGCTGGTAGAGCATGTAGCCGTAGTAGTAGGCTGCTATCGCGAAGTTTAGGAGCATTAGGAATGCTAGCCAGGCGCTAGCAGAGGTCGCCGCTATTAAGAGGTATAGCTTGCTCCAGAACCCCAGTGTGAAGGGGAGCCCCATTAGGTTCATCAAGGCTATCGCTAGGGCTGCTGCTGCTACCGGGCTCCGATGAGCTAGTCCTCGTAGCCTGTTCCACGTACATGGCCCGTCCTCGCACGTCGCGTCTAGTACTTGGAAGCCAGCGAGCTTTGAGAATGCGTAGGTTGTGGTGTGGAGCGCTATACCTGCTAGTGCTGCCTCGCGGTTTATCCCTGCCAGTGCCGCTAGGGTGGCGAACCCCACTACTATGTAGCCTGCCTGTGCGACGCTGCTATAGGCTAGTGTTTTCTGGGGCGAGTCCTTGACTGTTAGTATTCCTCCGAGGTTGCCGTAGAACATTGTTAGTAGTGCTAGTATTGCTGCTATCCAGAACAGTGAGGCGGGCGCTCTTAGGGCGAAGGGTGTTATGAGCTTGACTATTAGTAGTGCTGCTACTAGCTTTGCTAGCGCAGAGGCGGCTGCTACTGTTATTGGCCTAGAGTTGCCGTAGACGTCTATCGCCCATGCGTGGAACGGTACTACCCCCATCTTGAACCCTACAGCTATGATTATGAGGGCTACTACCGGCACTGTGTACAATGGGTCTGTTTGTACCAGGCCGCTGGTCATGTAGACGTTTCCGTGGACTATGTAGTAGAGTATTATGCCGAAGAGCAATAATATTGTAGCTACCGAGCCCGTTGTGCCGTACTTCATAGCTGTCTCGGCGGAGATACCGTTTTTCCGGAGAGCTATGAGTATGTAGGCGGCCACAGCAGCCATTATCCAGGCCACGTATGCTAGGTATACGACGCGCGCAAACCCTATCGATATCAGGCCGAGCACTATTAGGGCTAGGATAGCGTAGAACGCGTCCCCCGCATCCCATTCCTCTGTAACGCTGTGGGCTCCGAGACCAGCTAGTAGGAACACCATTACAGACATTATTACTAGGAACAGGGAGTACTTGTCGTAGACCGCTGAGCCCTTCAGCACAGTGACGTAGGGAACCGGGCCCATCTCGTAGCCTATGTAGAGTAGTGTAAAGAGGACTAGTAGCGATGAGGCATAGAACGATGCCTTAACAGCCTTCTTGCCCATCAATGGCGCGGCTAGCGCTGTGAACCCATAGGCTATTGTCGCGATTATTAGCCCCGAGACGTATACCGATACCATGCCTTCTCACCCTCTCCCTCAGCCTACCCCCTGGTCACCCCGTGAACAGTATGACGAAGGCGGAGATTAGGGCGGCGAGGAGTATGCCCATAAAGAAGTAAGCCATGTACATCTGTAGGTCTCCGCTCTGCAGCTCCCTCACCTTCCTACTCATCGAGACATTTGCACCGGGTATCGCGACGTGTATTAGCTCGTCGTAGCCCTTCTCGACGCTGTCCCTTAGCCAGCGAGATAGCCATGCACCCGGGTACACTATTAGTCTATAGATAACTGAGTTCACGTACCAGCGGTCGTAGAGGAAGTTGTAGAGAGCCCTCAGCGACGCGCTTCTCTCAACCCACTCTATTGGACGGATACCCATGAAGTATATTGCAACGGTTGAGGCGCCTAGTATCGCTGCCAGCGTGCCGGGAAGCATATCCATGGCTGAGAGGTGTAGCTCTGGCGCACCGACAGCCTCTGCTATGTGGGGCTCTATCCACGGCCATACGAGGCCGAGCCCTAGCGCTGTTAGGCCTAGTGTCAAGTAGGGGCCTAGCATCAATGGATGAGCCTCGTGGAGGTGCTCGTGCTTCTTCCTCATAGGGGCGTGGAACACGTAGTATATCATCCTCATCGTGTAGGCGCCGGTGAGAACAGCTGTTATCAGTGCACCTATTGCTAGCCACTCGCTGTACTCACCCATAGCGTGTACTGCTAAGTCCTTGCTCCACCACCCGGAGAACGGCGGTATCGCTGCTAGGCTTAGGCCAGCAAGTATCGTCGCGACATAGGTCCAGGGCATGTACTTCTTTAGCTCACCCATATCGTCTATGAACCTGCTGTGCACAGCATGTATTATCGCGCCAGCAGCGAGGAAGAGCGCTGCCTTGAACACTGCGTGTGATATGAGGTGGGCGAAGCCCCCGAGGTCTCCCAGAGCCGCTTCATTGACAGCTGCGCCAGCGAATATCGCGCCGAGCATGTAGGATAGCTGGCTCGCGGTCGAGTATGCTAGTATTAGCTTTAGCTCCCTCGCCACAATCGCCATCGTGGCCGTGGCGAACGCGGTTAGTAGTGCTAGCCACGCTAATGCCTCTAGCATGGAGGCGCCGGTGCCGAATGGCGCGAAGACTCCGAGCGCTATTATCGGGGCGAAGCGGAGAGCGTAGAACACGCCGGCCTTAACCATCGTGGCTGCGTGTATTAGTGCTGATACGGATGTCGGGCCGGTCATCGCCGTGACAAGCCACTCGTGGAACGGGAACTGGGCGCTCTTAGCAAGAGCTCCTAGGAAGAATAGGAGTATCCAGTAAGCCGCTATTCCTCTCAGTGTTAGCTCGGCGAAGAACTCGTAGATATGGTTGTGCAGCACAGCTATGCTAGTGGAGCCTAGTACCGCGTAGACAACGCCGAAGCCTATTAGCATGCCGACGTCGCCGAGGCGCGTAAACACTATAGCTCTCAGCCCGCTGTGGCTCGGCGTGAACCACATCGGGACCTTCCAGGCCTTCCTGCCAGGGTCGCCTACCCAGAACTCCTCGCGGTCATCGTAGTAGAAGCTTATCAGCGCCCAGCTCGAGAGACCGGTGCCCTCCCAGCCAACGAACATCGCGACCATGTCGCCGGCGTAGACTAGGAGCAGCATGCTCGCTACGAAGAAGGTGTAGAAGAACCAGTACCGGGGCGCGCCCCACTCTCCTATGTACTCTACGCTGTAGATGCCTATCATTAGGCTAAGTGTCGCCACTACCACGCCCATTATCAATGAGAGCTTGTCAGCCATTATCGAGAAGTGAACCCCTAGGCTCTTCACCCACGTATAGCTGAGCACTGACTCGCCACTAGCCAGAGCTATCCACGCGAACAGCGTTGAGAGCGTTAGCCCCGCTACGCTGGTCCAGGCAACGGTCTTCCACCTAGCCTCTGCTGCCCCGAGTAGTAGGGCTATTACTGAGAACGTGTACCCTGTTAGTACGCTTGCAAGCGCCCAGGAAGCGCCGTCCATCAATCCATCACCTCAGAGCGTAGATTGTTTTCATGTTCTGTGCGACTGGGTCAGCAAACCAACCAATGACTATGAAGAAAATAATCGCTAGCACGAGGAGCACGAGGAGGGATGCGATTAGGCTTCGTGCGGGCTTCTCCGAGGCCTCCTCGTAGACTGGGCCGCCGGGGCCGTAGAAGACGCGCTTGAACGTGGTGAAGCTGTATATCACTGTGAGCGTCATAGAGGCTATGACTAGTACTGTTAGCGCTACGAAGCTCCAAAGCCCGTAGCCCATAGCCCACTTAGAGAAACCGAATACCAGGTAGAGCTCGCTCCACATACCCATTGTCGGCGGTAGCCCTGATATCAGCATGAAGCCTACCAGGGCTAGTGCGCCGGTATAGGGCATTTTGCGTAACAAGCCACCCATGTTCCCGAGATCCCTTGTTCCGAGAGCCACTATGAAGACGCCGGCGACGCCGAAGAGGAGCGCCTTGCCGAGCGCGTGGGTAAGGTAGTGAAGTATAGCCCCTGTCTCCGCCTCAGCGTTAGCGATCGATAGGCCCAGCATCAGGTAGCCCATCTGCGATATACTGCTATAGGCGAAGAGCCGCTTAATATCACGCTGCGATAATACTAGGAAGCCACCATAGAGCATAGTTACTATAGCCCATAGGAATAGCCAGGGAGTCGCCTCTGACCAGAGGGAGCCGAAGTACCCTATACCTGCTCTTAGAAGCACATAGCCGCCTATACCGATGAGTAGCGGGGATAGCAGCGCCGATATCGGTGTCGGGGCCTCGGCGTGCGCGTAGGGAAGCCATAGGTGTAGCCCACCCATAGCCATCTTTACGCTAGCGCCTATGAGCACTAGGAGGAACGCTGCCAAGCTATGACTCACACCAGTGACGTAGCCTGTCCCGGGCACGTAGAAGTCGAAGCGCCCGACAACAAACATGCCGATGATGAAGAGCACTGCACCTACATGGGTCCAGATGAGATAGATTAGGCCTACTTTGAAGCGGTCACCGTAGCCATAGAGGACTATTAGGAGGGCGCTGGGTATCAGTGTTAGCTCTAGGAAGAGGTAGAACAGTATAGCGTTGCTAGCCAGTACAGCACCAAGCATGCCAGCGGTGAAGAGCTGGTATAGGAAGTAGTAGGTGGAGAAGCTCCCGGAGCCCATCTCGTGGAACCGGTGCTCCATGTACGGGGCCGAGTAGAGCGCTATGATGAAGCTCACCACGGCGACGCTCATAGCCATGAGCGCGCTAATAGGGTCCATGAACAAGCCTAGTGTGCCGAAGCTACTCGTCCTAGCGTACCAGGGGTCAACAGCTACAACGTTGTCGCGGAAAACCTTAGCCAGTACCGGGGCTAGTAGCGCTAGCGTGACTGCCCAGGACCCGGCAGCTATCCCGACATGGGTAGCCTTGGAGGCCCTACGGGCAGAGGCGTTGATGAACCCAGCGATTATTGGTACGAGTACAGAGGCCCAGAGAATAGGGTATCCTAGCACGTACTCTGTGAGCATGAGTTGTCACCCCTTTGCCTCGCGTAGATCCTTCACGGCCAGGGTCTTCCTGGTGCGATAGATGAGCACAACTATGGCCAGGAGGATGGCCATCTCGGCTATGGTGAGTATTATGACGGTTAGTAGGACGGAGTAGAAACCAGCCTTGGAGCCCGAGGAGGCGACAACCCCTATGTAGGCAGCAGTGAGCACCACGACGTTGAACAAGACCTCTATTGAGACAAGGAGCCTTAGGAGGCTCTGCGCCGTGAGTATCCCATAGATAGCGGCCGAGCCTGCAATAACAGTGGCGGCGTAAATTAGTGCAGCCAGCAGCTCACCGTTCAAGACCCGACTCCTCTCCTCCAATCTGTTAAAGAAGCGATTACACGTGAGTTTAAAGAGATAACCCCTTGCATAACGGCAAAAAACTGGGCACGTGGATTACCCCGCCTGGCTCCTCCTAGCAACGCTGATAGCTTCTACCAACACCGCTGCAATAGTTATCATCATTAGTATGGTGCAGAACCAGCACCCGGTAAAGAACCGGGCAGCATCCGCTAAGCTGTATTTTATCTGTACTAGCTCGGTGCTTGTAACTGGGTGGCGTACAGCATAGACCGCTAGCGGTGCCTCGAGAGTAGCAGCAGCAACCACCGATAATAGTGCTAGGTCTCTCCGGTGCCTAGGCTCCTCGTAGAGATCGCCAACCATCATAACGACGAAGGCTAGTAGCGCTATAGCAGTACCAGCGTAGACCACTACGTAGAAGGCCGCGAGATAAGCGTAGCCCATCAACCCTATCATCGCGGCTGTGGCGAGAGCAACGATGAGCAGCATGAACACGGACTTCATCGTATGCCTAGCAGTAACAGTGCCAACGGCAGCAGCGGCTAATACGGCTAGGGAGCCGATTATAGCCGTGTCTAGGGTAACGCTACTCCACAGGCTCATAGCGGAGACCCACCTCCTCATCAACACGAGTTATAACGAGCTTACGTTTCCTCTTCGCATGCTCCTCTACGAGCTTCTTCGAAATAATATGCCACTCGACGGGGTCAAAATCCATGCTCTCTATCTGCTCAAAGACCTCGTCGTGCACAGGGCTCACGTCAAGCGCGTCTGTCGGGCAGATATCTGTGCAAAGGCCGCAGTGAATACAGCGACCAGCATCGTAGCCTGGCCTTATCCTCTTATCCCCTGGTACACGGTACATGTGGATAGCTCTTGGCGGACATATCTGAGCACAGAGGCTACAACCAATGCACTTATCGTAGTTAAATATTATGAAGCCTCTGAAGTACTCTGGCCTCTTCTCCTCCATATCGGGGTACATTAGCGTCATAGGCTTCCTTGTGAGCCACTTAATACCCGTAGCTATAGCCTCTAAGTGCGCTAGTATAGGGTTAACCCTTGGGCGGTGATCGTCCCGCTTACCACCATTACTATCCTGTGCCATAAGCACCCTCCTCCCCTTATGCATAGATTACGTGGACGAAAACGCCTAGGGCTAGGGCGATGAAGCCTAGTGGGAAGAGCTTTGCCCAGAAGAAGTTCATTGCATGGTCTAGCCTCATCCTGCCGTACACAGAGCGCAGGAACACCGAGAACAACAGCACTATCAGCGACTTAACGTACACGGATATCGCTCCCAGTAGTGGTGTAGTGAATGGCGCCCATCCTCCTAGGAATAGTAGTGTGAAGGCTATGCTAAGAGCATAGAGCTTCACATAGTCAATAGCCATTGTTAGGGCGTAGAGTACTCCGCTATACTCCGTGTAGGGGCCCTGCACGATCTCTTGCTCACCGAGAACTATGTCGAAGGGTACGCGGTCGGTTAGCAACAGCATTGCTAGGAAGAAGAGCAACGCAGCTATAGGGTTTGAGACTAGCCCTATTATCCCGGTATGCATCTGCTTCTCAACAGCCGTGACGAAGTCAAGAGTACCATACATGGCCGCGACGGAGAGCATTGCTAGGGCAAGCGTTATCTCGCCGGAGACTGTTAGGAGGGCTTCACGCCCGCCACCTATCATTGCGAACTTGTTGCTAGAAGCCCAGCCCATCAATATAACCGTTATCGGCGAGAGAGTGAGCAACGCGTACACAATAACCATGCTGAAGTCGCTGCGGAACCCGTAGATACCTGGCCCGCCTGGGAGCACTGTGAAGGGCAGCGACAGGAACGTGAAGGTCAGTATCGGGCCAAGTATGAACATCAGCCTATCGGTCTCAACATGCACTATTATCTCTTGTAGCGCGAAGCGAGTACCATCAGCTATGAGCTGTAGCGCGCCGCGCAGCTTGGGAGAAACATAGTAGGGGCCTACGCGTTGCTGAACCCTTGCAGCCATCTTTCTCTCGGCCCATATTAGGAAGAGCACTGTGCCTAGAAGCGCTACCAGCCCGGGATAAACCAGTGGAGCTAGGAAGCCTCGTAGAGCCCAGACAGGTACGTGGAGGATCTTTGCAAGCTCAACCAATACCATGACCTGGGTCACCCCTTCGCGTCCTGGACCAGGCTATCTATCTGCCTCGGGTGGGAAGTAGTCCATACTGCCATAGATAGCTGGTAGATCCATCAAGGTGTTTCCAGGAGGAAGTATTGAGAACATTATAGCGTTCCTGGCGCTCGGCGTCACTATCCTCAACCGGTACGGCATCATACCACCATCGCTGACGAGGTAATAGGTTACCTCGCCGTGCCCCATCTCGCCGCGGGAGAAGACCTCGCCCTTCCGGGGCCTCAGCCTAACATAGCCGCCGGGCAGCTTCACTCTACCCTTCTCAAACCACTTCTTCATAGCAGGGGGCACCATCTTGGCGTAACGCTCATGGAATATCGGGCCGTCGGGGAGCTGCTTGAGGGCCTGCTCTATGAGGTCTAGGCTCATCTCTATCTCGCGCAGCCTCACCCACACCCTTTCCAGTCCATCAC
>JALVHV010000041.1 GCA_027028845.1 Pyrodictiaceae archaeon
TACTCTCTCTGATATATTGATTCGGGAAGGCTGTGACCTAGACATATACGTGCGCTACCGGACAATGGTGTTCCCCTTCCCCTATGAGCTCTATGATCCCTTTGAGGACAAGTGGCACACGAGGCCAAGGCTCGAGTATACATTGCTCCTAAAGAAGCTCGGCCTGATCTACGTGAGAGAGTAATAATGCTTTTATACCTCCTTTCTCCCCACTCTTGGTGCCTTGGTGTATCGTGGGATGAGTCTTCCAAGGCACTAGGGTAGCTGTTATTGGTGGTGGCAAGGTAGGCTCGGTAATAGCCCTCTCCCTGAAGGAGTGCGGCGCAGAGGTAAAGGTGACGGCGCGTAGCTCTGAGACCCTTAATCGTCTCCGCTCGATGGGGCTCGATGCAGCCAGTTGTAATAGGTGTGCTGTAAGGGAGTCCGACTATGTGTTCTTGGCTGTGAAGCCCTACCAGTTCCCGGCAGTAGCGAGGGATATCCGGGAAGAGATTGCTGGTAAGGTGGTCGTCTCTGTTATGGCTGCTATCTCTACCCGAGTGCTCCACGAAGCGCTACCAGGGGCAGAGATTCACCGAGCTATGCCGAACCTCAATATAAGGATCAGGGAGAGCCTCACGGGGCTATACTCTCCGCCGGGCTCCAAGCATGCCGAGGAGGTGAGGAGAATGCTTAGCTGCTTCGGCGAGGTCTACGAGGTATCCGAGGAGCTCATGGATGCCTGGACTGCTGTAGCGGGCTCGGGGCCAGCTATTGTCGCCGAGTTCCTTGACGCATTCTTCCTAGCGTCCCTAGCAGTAGGGCTGCCAAGGAGCACTGCTAGGAGCCTCGTGACCAAGTTACTAGAGACTACTGCTAGGTATCTCTCAGAGCACAGCGACCTTCACCCAGCAGAGCTCAGGGACGAGGTAACGACTCCCGCGGGCACAACGATAGCCGCGATAGGCATCCTGGAGGGCCGGGGCTTCAAGTCAGCAGTCATAGAGGCGGTGAGGGCGGCCACGAAGAGAGCGGGCGAGATAGAGAGGGAGATAGAGAAGAAGCTACTGGGCTAGCCCCTTTTTCTCGCCTATGTGTTTGTCCAGCCACTCCAGTATTAGTTGTAGCCGTTTTATCCTGTGCTTCGGCTTCCCGTTGCGCGATAGGTCGTGGTTCTCGCCGGGGAATATTGCTAGCTTTGTATCTACGCCGTGTAGCCTTAGCGCTGTGTAGAGCTGTAGGGCTTGGTCTAGCCAGCACCGATAATCCTGGTCACTATGGATTATGAGCGTGGGTGTCCTGGCTTTATCGATGTAGCGTAGTGGGCTCTTCTCCCAGCACCGTTCCGGGTTCTTCCAGGGCGTACAGCATATCTGGTCCTCGACGAAGTACCAGCCTATGTCGGTGGTGCCGTACATGCTTATCCAGTTAGATATACTCCTCATCGTCACCGCTGCCTTGAAGAAGCTGGTGTGCCCTATTACCCAGTTCGTCATGAAGCCGCCGTAGCTCCCGCCCATAACAGCTGCTCGGTCCTCGGCGAGGCCTAGCTCTGTTACCGCGTACTTGGCTGCCTCCATTAGGTCCTCGTAGTCTCTCTCACCGTAGCGGCACCTTATGTCAGCGAACTCCTCTGAGTAGCCATCGCTTCCCCGCGGGTTAACGTAGAGGACAGTGTAGCCAGCTGAAGCCAGTACATGGAACTCGTGCATGAAGCCGTAGCCCCACATGGTCTTGGGCCCGCCGTGGATGTAGAGTACCCAGCCCTTCTCCTCCACGCTGCTT
>JALVHV010000042.1 GCA_027028845.1 Pyrodictiaceae archaeon
GCTATGCCGTATGCTATTAGGCCGTGTTCGCCGTCCCTCTTTATCCTCCTCAGTACTGCTTCGACTCTCATCCCGGTCCTTATCTCGTCGAGGTCTATGTCTGTTAGTGGTGCTAGTACTCTTGCCCCATTGTCTAGCCTTACTACCGCTATTGGGAGGGGTGCTTTGTCGCGGAACCCGTCCATGACCGTGTAGATTATCGTATAGGTCTCAACGGTGCCCGTCCTGGGTAGCTCTACGTCCTCTAGGTCCCGGGAGCCGCAGGCTGGGCATGCTGGTCTGGGTGGGTAGATTATTCTCCCGCATTTCTTGCAGCGCTTGCCTACGAGGCGGTAGCGTGGTATTCTTTCCCTCCACACTCTTGCGGGCGAGATTGTTATGGGCATACGGGGTGCTCACCTCCTATGGACTAGTACTAGATGTGTCTCAAAATGTGGACTGAGAGGCTTGAGCCATCCCCGCCCATGTTGGTGGTTAGGCCTGTCTCGGCGCCGTCTACTCTTAGTCCTGGGAAGTCGCCTCGGAGCTGCATCGCTACCTCGGCTACCTGGTAGACACCAGTGGTTCCCACGGGGTGTCCTCTCGCCTTGAGCCCACCGCTCGGGTTCGCTGTTGGCTTGTCGCCGGGGTGGAATCTTCCCTCGTTGAGCAGTTTCGCTGCCTGGCCATATGGGGCGAAGCCTAGCTCCTCTAGGAGCATTACCCCGTTTATCGTGAAGGCGTCGTGTATCTCTACCACGTCTATGTCCTTGGGCTCTAGGCCCGCCATCTTATAGGCCTTCTCAGCCGCTACACGGGCTGCCGGTATCCTATCGAGACTATCGCGGTTCGTTAGCTCCACTGTGTCCACGGCCATCCATGCCCCGGCTATGTAGACCTCCGGCTTATTGGGCAGCTTCTTCGCAAGCTCCTCCGAGACTAGGAGCACGGCTGCTGAGCCATCGCCTATTGGGCTGCTATCAAGGAGCCTTATCGGGTCAGCCACTATCTGGCTCTTGGCCACGTCCTCCTTTGTTATCTTTCTACGGAACTGTGCATAGGGGTTGCTAACCGCGTTGCTGTGCATCATTACTGGCCACTCGCTCATCTCGTCGCGGGACACGTTGTACTTCTCCATGTAGTATCGCATCATCAGCGCGTTGAGCCCCGTGAAGCTTGCTCCGTAGTAGAGCTCGTACTCGGCGTCGGCTGCCTGGGCTAGGGCAGCCGTAACCGTTGATGTCGGGTAATCGGTCATTTTCTCGACTCCGACAACTAGTACTGCGTCGAAGAGTCCGCTCCTAACCATGGTGTAGGCGTTGAATACCCCGGCTCCACCGCTGCCACAGGCTGCTTCCACCTTGAATGCTGGGCGGTACCGTAGCCCGAGCCCAGCGGCTATGTATGCTCCTAGGCTGTCTTGCTCGTTGAGCCTACTGGACATCATGTTGGTTACTACTATGGCTTCTGGCTCTATTCCCCCGGCGTCGTCTATGGCCTTGAAGGCTGACTCGGCTGCGAGGTCTAGGAAGCCTTTGTCGAAGTGCCTACCTATCTTGGTCATGCCTACCCCAGCTACGTATACACGGGTCACGTGCTACACCTCTCCTAGTTACTCGTATATGCGCTCAATAATCCCCCTCATCTTCGCGTAGAGGGCGTAGTCTACGTACTTCTTCCTCTCAATATAGGTGTCGACGCTCGGAGCCTTGTCCCTCCTCTCCTCGATCCTGTCCGTCACCACGAAGCTATAGGCGTCGCTCCCAGCGCCGCTGCCGAAGGGTGCTACGAGTATCCTCTGCCCGGGCTTGGCCTGGTCAAGCACCCTTGCGAAGCCTATGAGGGCGCTACCGTTGTAGGTATTCCCTATCACCGGTGTTACGAGGCCGGGGAGTATCTTCTCCTTCGGTATGCCTAGGCGCGCCCCAACCCTTAGGGGGAACTTGCCGTTTGGCTGATGGAATATCGCGTAGTCGAAGTCCTCTGGCCGGAGCCCTAGCTGCTCCATTAACCCCTTAACAGCGCCAATTATGTGGGCGAAGTAGGCTGGCTCGCCTGTGAAGCCTTCGCCGTGCAAGGGGTATTTGCTGTGAGCGCCTCTCCAGAAGTCCGGTGTATCAGTGACGTAGGTGTAGACGCCCTCTAGCACCGCTACGCTCTCCGACGCGGGCCCGGCAACGAAGGCTGCTGCCCCACTAGCTGCTGTGAACTCTAGCACGTTCCCTGGATTCGCTTGGGCAGTATCGGAGCCTATTGCTAAGGCGTACTTCATGTACCCAGCCTCCACTAGGCCCAGGGCTGCTCTCAGACCCTCGCTCCCAGCTCTGCAGGCAAACTCTAGGTCAGATGCCATGGTCTCCGGCGTTATCCCGAGAGCATCAGCAATAATCGTCGCGGCTGGCTTAACCGCGTATGGTTTCGACTCGGATCCGAAGAACACGGCCTTGATCTCGGAGGGGTCTATGCCTGCTCTACGGATAGCGTTTAGGGCCGCCTCGTAGCCCATTGTGAGCGAGTCCTCGTCTGGCCCCGCGATAGCCTTCTCGACGACACCTAGGCCCTTGGGGACGCTTGGCTCCCAGCCCCAGATCCTCGCTATCTCCTCCATCTTTACTCGGTAGCGGGGGACATAGGCCCCCCATCCAACTACTCCACTGTCTCGGGCCATGACGCTTCTTCCAAGCACTAGGGCTTAGCGCGGGGCTCGTGGTACAAGTATTCTTCCCCCAAAACAATAGTCGATAATATCCTTCGACTATCGACGATTGTTTCGTATCTCTGAGCAATACGTAAATCAAGCCCCGGAGACAAGTAAACATGTGTTAACAAGGGAGGCTAGGCGCGGCATGGAGGAACACGCAACAATACTGAGACTAAGGCCAGCAAAGAAACCATCACCGAGAGAAGCACCAAGCCTCCAAAGAAAAGTATCCAAGACCCTGCCACGCTCAACCCTGAGGATAACGAGGGGCCTCATAGAGATAATAACCTTTACCAAGCCTAGCCAAGAACAACTAAGAAGGCTAGAAGAGGAACTAGGCGCAAAACTAGAAGAGTACAGGGAACCATGCATAGAGCGACTAGAGAAGAGCAACTGCCTCCTAGACACCTACACCCAGCTACTGAGAGAGAACAGGTTCTGGGAAGCACACGTAATCGGAGAAGCTATTTGGCGCCGAAGAGGAGTCCTCGGGAAACACTTAGCAGCACTAGCAGGCGCTTACGCAAAGGCACAGGAGGGCCTAGCCGAGGCAGCGAGAAAGGTCCTAGAACGGGCACTAAGCGATAAGGAGCTAAGAAGCACTACGAGCAAGGAATGCCTCTTTGAGGAGCTAGCAAAGACCTACGAGACAGGTACGGGGAACCCCGCAAGGTGCCTCGACCAGGAGAAGCTAAGAAGACTACTTCTAGACAAGAAGGATTAGCAGCGATGAGGATACCCCGTAGTTTAGCGACACAAGTCTATTCAGAGACCCCGCATTACTCTCTCCTCCTAGATGGGTACCGGTAGTGGAGCTTCGTCCAAGCGAGGCAGCAGTACTCCTAGCAATAAGCAGCGGCATAGACACCGTTGACGCGATAGCAAGGGCGCTGAACACCTCTAAGGAGACAGTCGAGCAGATAGTTGAGGGGCTCGAGGCCAAGGGCCTCGTAGAGAGACGCGAGGAAGGCAGGATAATAAAGAGGAGGAGGCTAAGGCTCACGAGACAAGGCCTCGACGCCGTGGCCGAGGCAAGGAGGCAGCTAGACAAGCTCCTAGAAGCCTACCAGCATTATCGTAGAGAGAAAGTACTCCCGCCGAGCTGGGTATGGGGGCTTGATGAGTTCCTCCTAGCCCTCCCCCTACTGGCCCTGCTGGGCATGGTGCCGGCTATCGAGATAGTTGAGCTACTTGGAGCCGCCACTGAAGCCGGAGAAGTCGGGGAAGTAGAGGATTATGAAGGGGAGGACTACGACGATATAGACGATGACTGGGCCATAGACGAGTAAAACAGACCTCCTTATATGAAGTAGCGTGTCTCTTCTCTCCTCTTCCTAGGACTCTCAGCCTCTAGCACGTAGGCTGCTTGCCCGCCTAGGTAGACGCGCGCATATATTCTCGGCGGCTCGCCCCTTGTTAGCTCCCCTATCTTGCCGCACTTGTTTAGCTCCTTCACCCCTATCTCGACTAGTATCTGGCCCTGGAACACGTAGAAGCCTATTGGTAGGTCTCGCCTCTCCCTTGAACCGGGCAGCTCTATCTTCTTGAACCCCGCGGCTGCTAGCTCCTTGGTAGCCTTCTCCTCCAGCTTGTCAAGTATCTCCATGAACTCGTGGCTGCAGCTATTGAGCTCGAGTATCCTCGGGTACTCTTTCTCAATGCTCTCCTGTAGCTCGTTAATCACCTTCTGGACGACGAGGAGCGGAGCAGGGACACCGAGCTGGGCAGCCTCTTGGCCCGGGCTCGTCCTCGTAGTATAGGCTGGCATGGCTATCGCCGCAGAATACTTGGTGTGCTAGATACCCGTGTCCGAGTTGTGGGAGATAACAAGCCCCCATATATCTTGCGCTAGCCTCGCCGGCCCCCATGCCGATGCTTCATCCCGCGGAGCTGCTCCACAGCGTGCTCAGCGACCCCGAGCAATAGCTCAGCCATGGTCCTCGCAGCATCCGGGTTCCCGGGGCTAACCGCTACTAGTCTCCCCGAGAATCCGCAGCCAAGGGCACGGCTAAGCACAGCATTAGCCACGCCTTTCTCGAGGCTGCGGCGCCTGAACTCCTCACCTATACCTGGTAGTACACGGTCACAAATCCTCGCAGCAATATCGGCCGTTATGTCCCTTGGATTGGGCCCAGTGCCACCAGTAGCAAGTACCACGTCGGCTACGCGGAGGGCCTCAGCTAGCGCCCAGAGTATCTCGACAGGGTCGTTACCGACAATGAGTCTCTTGACTAGCCTATGCCCCCTCTCCTCGAGAAGCTTCTCTATAACCGGGGTAGTCTCGTCTAGCTCCGGGTTCTCCTTTACCCGGTCACTCGTAATAACCAGGGCCCAGCGCAGCAAGGGAGCAACGCCTCTAGGAACACGGTATAGAGAAGACCTAACTTACTTCTGTCTCGCGTCGCGGACACGGTTCCCGAATTGTAGGGAGCCACTGGATTCTTATTAGGGAGTCCTACACCGGTTCTCCCTATCCAAAGAAGTCCTAGGCAGCGTCATGGAGCAATTCCCGCCCCGGCTCAAGGGTAGTCAGGAGCCTAGGTAGAGGCGAGAACAGTTGAACGACGAGACATTGTTGCTAAAAGGATGTAGATTCGTGTTACCGTGTGCTGGGTGCAAGCCCCTTGCCGATGCGAGCATACTGGTGAGCAACGGTGTAATAGAATATGTTGGTGACAGGCCCCCTAGCGGCTCTAAGACAGGATACGTTATTGAGTGCAGTGAGCATAGCGT
>JALVHV010000043.1 GCA_027028845.1 Pyrodictiaceae archaeon
AGCCGGGATAGCCAATGTCTACGAGCTAGTCGATGCTGATAGTACTGGTCAGGTCGCTGTACTTACTCAGCTCTTCGGCGAGCTGGGGGCCAGCGTGCTCCTCGTGACAGAGGAGAGCAGGAAGGCAACTATGGCGGTAACAGAGGCAGCAATAGCCGCCACCATGACTGGTATCTCTTTGCTGAAGAAGAGGCCGCCGAAGGACCTTGGAGTGGACTTGTTGCTGGCCAAGGAGAAGAGGGCTAAGCCACCGCCAAGTCTACCCAAGAAGCCGGGCCTTGTACTAGGCGCCGAGGCCCTGGCAGCTTGGCACGGCTTCCGCCAAGACCTCCGCGGCAGCCATCTCATAGCAGTAGAGAACAACACAATACGGGACATCTACATGGGTAGGAGAGGAGTAGTAGAGCTGAGAGCGAGAAGGGCACAGGACATCTACAAGGCTATTAGCTACCTAGGCCTCGCGAGCGAGCCAAGCCACTACGCATACCTAGGCTACGAGCTATGCAAGGCAGAGCTAGCAGCAAGGCTTCGCAGAAGCTATGTACAAGAAGAAGAGGTCGTAGCGCCCCCGTGGACTCGTTGCAGGTTCTACAGCGCGAGGAAAAAGACCGTTGAGAAACCAGGCTAGGGGGGCCGCTACGCCTCCCTAGGCTTAATCACGATGCTTCTGCCTCGCCACTCGTAGCGGCCCTCGCGGAGAGCCTCTAGTAGCTCACGGGCCTTCTTATCATTCGGGTGCTTCCTTAGGTGTCTTTCAAGTCTACGTATTAGTCTCAGCTTCCTCGACAAGGAGAACTCACACCCCCTCTTGCCGTATGGTCTCGGCTCTCTCGTCCAAGTGCCCTGTGATAGGGCGGCCTCCTCTTAAGCACTAATCCAGGCATTTTCCTCATAGCCTTGTTACTAGGAGAGTGAAGCCCACTAGGCTCATAACACCCAGTATATCAGCTAGGCTTGTGAGCAGCGGTGTTAACACATTGTCTGGGTCAAGGCCGTAGCGGAAGGAGCCTATTGCGAGGCAGTAGGTTAGGCCACTAACCACCATGGTTAGCACGAGGCCTGCCAAGAGAACCGCCGAGAAGACGCGGAGAGCCCAGGCAAGGGAGGCCGCGGATAAGATAGCTGCGGCGGCTCCAAGGACCCCGAGCGAGGTGAATACCATTAGGGCGTGTATAGTGTTTACTACTAGTTGTTCAAGTACCCAGCCCGAGGGCCTGGAGCAGCTTGGCTCCACGCTTCCTAGGTGAAGCTTTGTGGCTAGGCGCGAGGAGAACCTAGACGCTATCGCTCCCCCGTCTTCGAGGAAAGCTGGTACTACGACGAGTATCCCAGGCCAGGCTAAGAGCCTCGTCATGTTGTCTAGGAGGAAGGCGCCAGCGAGACCGCTTAGCAGGGTCGAGGCTATTATTACTGAGAGGTTTTCGCGGATTATTCGTGCTGCTCTTCTATACCCGGGCTCCCTTCTTGCTCGGAGCATGTATATTCTTATGATTAGCACGGCTAGGAGGAGGAGAAGCGCCGAGACGAGGACAAGCTTTGCGGTACTCGGTATGCGTGTCTCTATCTCGTACCCGAGCACTATTGAGGGTATTGTTACCAGGTCGCCGAACAGCGTCGCTATGGGTGCTACCATGTTATCCGGGTCAAGACCCTTCTCAAAAGACTTGAGAGCTAGAAGAGTAGTAGCAGGTACCATGAAAGCCGCTGATATGAGCGCAGAGGCTAGGGCGAGAAAAACCACGTCGATAACCGGCATACTATGGCCAAGCAATAGGCCGAGAACCGCGACCAGGATACCTATCCAGGTATTAACACCGATTACCAGTACTAGTAGTGTCTCAAGTTCTCTCCTGTAGTGCTTATCGAATAAACCGAGGTGCAGCAGCGTCCCAAGCCTGGAGCCATAGCTAGAATAAACGTCGCCGCGTGCATCGCTTGCAGCAGGCAATAAGGCTAGTATTATGGGTGCCTTCTCTATAACTGGGCGAAAGATGTGCAGAAAGACCCCGGACACGTAGTCGCCGACGTTACAGAGGAATAGGGAGCCTAGGCCCTCTCTTAGATCCTTCACCGACTCCTTGCTGAGCCTCAGCATGCTACCACTTCGTCTCACAATTTACCAGAGACTCTTCTAGGAACCCCGGGCCTTGTCTCAGCGTCCCTTGTCACTCCCTTAGTAAGGGCTAGTGTTTAAACGCTCTAGCACTATTCCTAGAAACTTAGTGGAGGAATGACACGGGTTTTGAGTAGCGAGCTACCCGTCGACAAGGAGCTTGTCGAGAAGCTTCATAGGCGCATACATGCTAAGCCTAGGCCTCCCCGCTACCAGCCAATAACTGTTACTGAGGCGCTCCACCGGCTTAGGAGGAGCCTTGAGGCAAGCATACTCCTAGGGCTTTACGGTCTCATAGAGAACGATTTCGAGGCCGCAATGGGCATTATTGATGTTGAGAGAGAGGTTGATGAAATAGCTTACCAGCTCTTGACGCACATCTCTATAGCTGTTGGGCACCACGTCGAGGATGCTGCGCACGCCGCGCCTCTCTATACGTATGTCCTAGCGGTAGATAAGGTAATGGATGCGCTTAAGGACCTAGCATCACTAGTCATAAGGGGGCACCGGCTCAGCGACAAGGTCTCTGAGGAACTGGTAGCACTGAGCGATGAGCCGGTGGTGAAGATAAAGAGGCTTAGGGGCTGGAGCGTTGGCAGGCTCCTCGACGAGTACAGCGTCGACGTTCTCGCCATCAAGAGGGGGGATTCGTGGATCCTTGACCCTAGTAACGAGGAGCAAATAGAGGAGCACGATACTGTTTATATCTGGGGGGCCAAGGACTCAGTAAATGACCTGCTTAGAGGTATTGGTAGGGAGCCTCTACCCGAGAAAGAAGAAGGCGCACTAGCCGAGATAGTATCGTCTATAGAAATGCTCCTAGTTATGAACGAGCTTGCCCATTACCAGCTAAGGGCACAGGACACGGTTCTCGCCGACGAGATAATGGAGCTCGAGATGTTCATGGATGAGCTAAGGGTTAGGAATACTAGGACTGTTCTAGCCCAGGGCTTTAGCTACGAGGATACGTTTCTGCTATTAAGCCTAGTGACGAGGATAGAGGATATCTCTGATGCGCTGACCTATATAATAGTTATGCCTGCTGAGGAGGAGTACCGGGAGATACTATCAAGCCTCGTGGAGGCGGCCGGGGACAAGATATCGATATACAAGGCGCACAACTATATCGAGTTAGCAACTGTTGTAGAGGCACTAGAGGAGATTGGGGCAACGATACTAGCGGTTAGGAAGGGGCGAGAATGGATAGCCGTGACGCCATATAATGCTGAGAAGCTTAGACTAGAGCCCGGCGACAGCATACTCGTTGAGTACGAGAAGCCCCTAGAAAAACGCGTAGCCGAGGCCCTAGAAAAACTAGGCTTTACCGCGTAGCTCTTCGCGTATCTTAACCCCTAGATCGGGGTAATCAGTAGCTATGCCGTCGACGCCGCGCCTATGGAGCTCGAGGAACCATTTCTCCTCATTAACTGTCCACGCTACAACCCGTAGCCCAAGTCGATGAGCATACCTAACTGCTTTCTCCGTGGCGAGCGGGTAACGCGGCAACACTATCTCACAACCCAAGCGCTTGCACTGGGTTATGAGGCCCGGGGGCCGGAAGTAGACTAGGCCTCCGGGTATACCGGGGTAAACATTCTTGGCCATACGTATTGCTTCCTCGTAGAAGCTTATGACCGCTACGTAGTCCTCTGCCTTCTCGTTCAGCACTAGCTCGACGAGGCTTCTCGCATCACTCGGTTCCTTGATTTCTAGGAATAGAGCTATTCTCCCCCTGGCCTCGCCTAGTAGCTCCTCTATACGTGGCACACGCTCGCCGCCAGGAAGCTCTATAGATGCTATCTCCGAGTAGCTCGCCTCCCTGATATTGACTTGTCTTCCGTCACGACTAGTAATGACAGGGTCATGGCTCGCAACAAAGACTCCGTCCCTTGTTCGCTGCACATCGAACTCAGCTATATCGGCTCCAGTCCTTATAGCGTACCGGAGTGCGCTAAGAGTGTTCTCAACTGCTCTTCCACGAGCCCCACGATGACCTATCACCGCAAAAGGCCTCCTACCCAGGGCCTCCAGGACCTTATTCAAGCCCACATCACCATCATTGCTGGAGGAAGCCTAGCCAGCGGCATCACTATGTAAGAACCAAAGTCTCCATAGTATAAGTAGAGCGCTCTTACTACAGGAAGCAATCTGGGAGCCTAGGCCTTCCTCTGAGCCATGAAAAGGGTGACACTTGGTAAATGAGGTGCCTAATAGAGCTGAGGAATGTATGGGTTAGGATAGCAAGAGAGCAAGTGCTTCGCGGAATAGACCTCTGCGTCTGGAAGGGCGACTACCTAGTAGTGCTTGGGCCTAGTGGCTCTGGTAAAACAACCCTTCTCCGCGTAATAGCTGGGCTCATAGAGCCAGTAAGAGGAGCGATAATCATTAATGGAAACGACGTGACACGCGCCCCTCCATGGGAGCGCGGCGTTGCTCTCGTACAACAGATACCGGGTCTCCTACCCCATCTCTCCGTTCTCGACAACATTGTCCTAGCAATCATGTCTAGGCGTCATGCCCTACGTGGAGAGGCTCTTAAAGAGGCACATAGGCTTCTAGAGCTATTGAGGATAGAAGAGATTGCTTCTAAGCGGCCCGGAGAGCTAAGCGGTGGCCAGTTACAAAGAGCCGCTATTGCCGTGGCGCTAGCTATCAGGCCTAAGGTGCTCTTGCTCGACGAGCCTTTGAGCCACCTTGATCGACCCTTAGCTGAGCAGCTTAGGTTAGAGCTTCGGAGGCTTCACAAAGAGCTAGGTGTGAGCGTTATACATGTGACCCATGACCAGGACGAGGCGCTGAGCCTGGCTACGAGGCTAGTAATCCTTTGGAGCGGCGAAGTAATCGAGGATGGGAGGCCCGAGGAGCTTTATCAGAGGCCTCGGAGAATTCTCACCGCCAGGTTTCTCGGACTTAACGTTGTTGATGGAGCCGTTTTCGGCAGGCCTGGGGCTAGGGCTGTTTTTCCCCCAGAGGCCGTGAGGATATCCCAGCGAGAAGGACTAGAAGCAAGCATTGAGGAAATAGTGCGAGAGCGTGGGAGAGTTATTGTCTATGCAAAGCTACTGGACACGAACGAGCCTATACGAGTGTATATCCATCCGCGAGAAGCTAGTAGTATTAGGAATGGCAAGGTATTCTTAGAGGTTAGTGAGGAAAGCCTCCACTTCCTCTAACCACGTCG
>JALVHV010000044.1 GCA_027028845.1 Pyrodictiaceae archaeon
CGCTACTAATACTCTTCCTTAAGCGGTCTATTAGCCTTGGATTGGCCTTAATGAGTTTATTGAGTAATTTCTCGTCAAGCATTTTCTCCCTTATAGCAATATCTAGTACAAGCCTAGCCTCGTTCTCGGATAAGCGATTACGCGAAGCAGCTATCCGCGATAAAACACTAGCAACATGGCGTCTTAGAGGCCTACTCCTAGCATACCTATAGATTCTCGCCAGTTGCTCTATCCCTAGCTTCCCGAGATCAACATAGTAGGGAAGCTCACTGCCAAGACGGGCAGCAAGCGATAAAACAAAATCATTCCTACCCTTACCAGTAATAGCACTAGCTACGGCTTCACGATAACTACTTGAGCTCCTAGCCAGTCTTCTAGCTATGTCCTTTATAGCCTTCTCAGATACAACCCGGGCTCTTGCCCCCTTGCTTTTAATAACTCCTAATAATCGTAGCCTAGCATAAGCAGCTTGTACATCATCACTGAGTCTGCCCCTTAAATTAATGCTAGAGCTCGGCCCTACTCCTAGCTTCTCTAGATCCGATTTAATACCGCGAATGATATCCTTTACACTATCCTGGCTATTAGTATCCAAGACAAAGTCAGCGAATTTCCTAGAATCTTCTTTTCTCTTACAAAGCACTGAACAAGAAACAAACACTATGTCGTCATTAGTTAACGTGCCTCCTCGCAGCGTAGCATAAATAGAAAGAATTCTCGCTAATTCAACAAGCTCAGCTGTAGAAACCCGTATTCCATGGCTTCTAGCTTTCCTTGCTAGCTTATTTACGAGATCTATTATGAACTCGTCGAAACTTCTTAAGGCACTAGGAACCGAATTAGCTTGAGCCTCCAAAGACCCTTCCCAATGCTTCATCCACAATCTCTCCCTCTTCAACACGCTTATACAACACTATTGTCGCAGCATCAATTACCTCTCTTACCGATACCTCGTCTCTGCCTCGTAGCGCAGCTAATCTACCAGCAATCCTGGTCCATAATACAGTATCAGCTGGCCCAGGTTTATACGTGGCTTTTTCCCGGAGAATATTAACAACCATTATCATCTTCTTTACTAGTTCGTCACTAATATGAGTAGCCGCGTCATAGCGCAGCCTTACAATTTCGAGCTCAAGCTCTGGAGAAGGATAATTGAACTCGATGCGCACAACCCTTCTAAGAAAGGCATCACTTAGCTCACCTTGTGCATAGTCCTCGGGATTACTTGTAAATATTATCTGAAACCCATCACCCCTAGCCCAGAATACACGCTTAATCTCAGGAACAATAATCCTCCTCTTATCGATTATATCAAGCAATAGGTTCTGGAACTCTTCGCTACTCCTCCTTATCTCGTCAACAAGAACACCAGCGTCAAGTACCAGGGCAGCAAGCAATGGGCGTGGCATAAAGCTTGCCTCATTAAACCCATATTTAAGGGCCATCAGTGGATGAAAATCGCCTATGACTCTATACTCGTCGTAATTCTCGCTGCAGGGTATGACAAAAGCAGGCTTACCAGCCCATAGGGAAAGTATAGCCTCACCTATCTCCGTTTTACCAGTTCCGGGAGGCCCCTCAAATAAGACAGGCCTTCCAGCGAGAAAAGCAGCAACAGTCAAAGTAATAACCTTATCATCAACGATAAGCTTATACCTATTCCTAAGCTCCCTCCTTATAAGATCCGGGTTACGAATGGGCCTCTGAGCTTTTTTCTCAACAATCTGTCCATAGATCTGCCTAACCTTATCCTCAATAGACTCGTTTCTCCCTCTAATCTTCTCATTGCCAGGTTCTAGGTAGCTCTCAAAGACCCCTATGTCATCAGTGCTGTTGCCCATACCCTTACTCCCTTTCTAAGAGCCTATACACGTTACCCCCTAATTATGCAAAGTGTACGCAATCAACGCCATAGGCAAGGTAACAGAAATAACAATGCAATAATATAATTAGCCCTAGTAGCACTACCTTATCTAAGCAATAAGGGAGAAAAGCTATTGGCACACCTCGAGCCAGTACTCTACAGCGTCTGGATAAGAAAAGGCCCAGACATAGAGAAATATGACCTAGTATTCGATGAGAGTGGAGTAGAGCTACGATTCCTAGGTGAGTACTGGGTCTCCCTAAGACCGAGAACTGGGTTACAAAGACGAACAGATCTATTCATTTACAGCTTGAGGAAACGAAAGGCCAGACAGGAAGGCACTCCATCGATACGCATAGAGTACTGCGATATAGCTAGGTACGAGCTAAAGAAACCACAACAGAAAAGGAAGCAGAACAGAATGGGTGCAACGAGCGTATCCGTAGAGCAAGAATCGGCTCGCCTAGTACTTGTGCTAAGGAATGGAAAGATAATCGAGATAGGTATATCACCTAAAGTTTACCATATAGCGAAAGCATTGGTGAAAAATTATCTTATAAAGGGGCTTGAGAAATGCCGTAAACAAGACAAGGGGCAATGAAGAGGGCCCGATAATCTGAAACAATACTAGGCCTCTTCTCAGTGATGAAGGATCAACCGTCGGAGCCACCTATACCCTAACTTATCTCGACGCATCTATGCTATACACCTTTACACCAAACACGGTATCAGTCTTGTTCTCCTGGACAATTCTCTCAACGCGTCTCCGTAACTCCTCTAAGTCAGCACTCCCAGCATCTATGTCCACGTAGTATAGCTCCGGTGTAACCTTTGACCTACTAAGCTTGAACTTGATACCATTATTCTGTAGAGTAGCAAGTATCTTTTCTGCGTCGCCCGAGTAATAGGTATTGAATATTAGGCGAACAGCTCTTCGCCCTTTAGGCATGGTTACCCGTACCTCGCTATGTACTCGTCTATGTCCATAATAGTTGCGCAGGTTTTTAAATCAGTCACTGGTTTAAGCCCCTTCTTCTCTACGTATTCCGCTATGCTACTAAACTCTATGAAGGCGTTCTTGGCTGCCTCAAACTCGTTTGGAAAAACCCTTGGGATTAAGTTAACATTTCGACTTAGTTGCTCAGCAACCCTCTTATTATTAGCTACCCAGTCACACTTACCTGACAGCATTAGTTTTCCACTCGGCATTTCGAGAAGCAAGGGATACATCTTGCAAGCATACGGCTTATCCCTATGTATCCTGCAGCGGTGTTTCTCCCTGTCATAAAAGGGGCAGTATCCCTGTATAATCCACCTATAGAGCGTTACAACGCATGATCCATCGTTATCCATGTATACTTGTAATGGTTTGAACTCTAGCGAAGCACCAAGGTTCTCGGCAAGTTCTTCAAGTAGCCTTTTCTCCCAAGGAAAGACCGTTGGCATCTCATATTCTTTCTCGAAGTAACAGCAATGATCGCAGTACAGGCACTTGAATCGCGGAAGTTGCCTCACCATTACTAGTAACCCTAAAGCCCTAGTACCAGCTACTCCCTTGATATGGGCAACGCCTCCGCTGTGATGAGGGGTGCAAACGCAGAAGAGCCTTACTAGATGACGAAGAGAACCCGTCTGAGCCGTTCTTAGCCCACTAACATGGGCCTCCGAAGAAGGGGTTTGGTCAGCACAGCTTTGTGCTCAGTACTCGGCAAACACTTCATCGGCTCCGAGAATAGCTAGGAAAAATTATAGGGGTTGATTAATCCCTAGCGCTACTTGGTGAAGGGACGAATGGGTGGCAGGCAGAGAACGACTCTATTCATGACAGCTGAGGAGAAAGCTGCTTCAAAGACTAGAGAGGTAAAGCAGGCAAAGACCAAGAAGGGTAAAGGTAAACGATAACAATACATTTTTATCGATAAGTTATTGAGTTGTATTTTTATCAATGTATACAGTTTGTGCTATACTTGTCTTCTTCAGTGATACGGGAAGCGGTGCACCAAAGATTGACTGCTAAGAAGCGTCGATGCAAGCTAGGTGTAGCGCTAGCGGCGTCGTATACGTTAACTGAGCCATCGCTTCTCCTCAAGACAATAAAGATAGGTTTCCTCGGGAGACTATTAGCAGTATTTAGAGTCGAAAACGTAGTCTTCTTCATAGATCGTGCCGATGCCTGGAAGGAGGCTAGCCTTGCTAAGCGAATACTAGAATACATGGTTACAGCTCCTTATCTCCGTCGATACATCTATCCCCCCGATGTCCCGGATCTACGCTATGTAGGGGTCTTGCCCCCGCTTCAGCTTCCTACGCATGGTGTCGGTGGTCCACGTGAAGGGGAGGTTCGGGAAGCCCTTGTACTTAGACCAGTGAGGCAAGGTGTAGTAGTGGAGGCAGGGCTGGGTAAGCCGGTACTTGTGAGAACGAATAAGAAGTATAGGAGAGGTCAGAGAGTATTGGTACGAGTAGAGTCTCTCTCCCCGATATCGGTAACCTTGTTGCAAAAAGCCGATGTATACTCAGGGTTCACGGTCCATATAGAGGAGTCCCTTACAAGGCTTTTACGCAAATATCGCAACAAATACTATGTTATCGCGACTAGTAGAAAGGGCAATACTATAGACGTAGAGAACCTAAGTGCCAGGAGCAACTCGCTATGCAATAAAGGCGTACTAGTGGTGTTTGGCTCGCCTAGCGAGGGCTTATTCGAGCTAGCTGAGCGCGAGGGACAGAGACTGACTAGCCTCGTAGACGAGGTTATGAACACTATTCCGGGCCAGGGCACACTAACGGTTAGAGTCGAGGAAGCTGTAGCAGCGACCTTGGCAATTCTTAATTTGTTCCTAGACTAGATGGGTCAATTCTCCTCTTGTTGCTTTATGCGTTGACGCGTAGGGATAAAAACGAGTAGGGGTAGGGACTGGCTACGGGAGCACGGTAGTAAGGAATACGGCGGTGGTGCAGAGTGGGTGCGAGGAAAAAGCATGCGCCTAGACGAGGTAGCCTAGGACTAAGGCCTCGGAAGAGGGCATCAAGGCTAGTGCCCCGTGTAAAATCGTGGCCAGAGGTTGTAAGCGAGAACCCGCTACCCCTTGCATTCCTAGCTTATAAGGCCGGCATGACCCACGCATTCATAATAGATGATACACCTGGCTCGATGACGCATGGAAGAGAGATATTCGTTCCCGTAACGGTTCTCGAAGCACCCCCCATGGTAGCTGTAGCACTCCGTGTCTACGGCTATGATCCCAATATAGGGTTCTATACCCTAGGCGAGGCCTGGGCACAGCCAGAGACACTTATCAATCAGTACAAGCTCGATATAAACCGGGCTATTCCGCGCCTAAGGTTCCCCGATACCGAGAAGGCTATAAAGAGGCTAGAAGAGAAGCTCAACGATATCTACGATGTGAGGATAATAGCAGCGACACAGCCACGCCTAGTAGGCGGGCTGAGCAAGAAGAAGCCAGACCTAATTGAGATAAAGATAGGCGGTGGTAAGAGCCTAGAAGAGCGCTTCAACTATGCAACAAAGATACTCGGTAGCGAGATAAAGATAACCGATGTATTTAAGGAAGGACAGCTAGTTGACGTCATAGCAGTCACTAGAGGCAAGGGGTTCCAGGGCGTAATAAAGAGGTTTGGAGTAAAGGAGCTTCCAAGATGGCACAAGCATAGAAAGGGTAGTAGGAGTGGTCCAGGCACACGTGGCCCGGCAACCACGTTCTCTTGGAGCGAGGTACCACAGCCAGGCCAAATGGGGTACCATAGGCGAACAGAGTACAACAAGCGAATAATCAAGATAGGCGAGAACGGCCTAGAGGTAACGCCAGCAGGCGGCTTCCTCCACTACGGTATAGTGAGGAGCACATACGTACTACTCGCGGGCAGCGTGCCGGGTACGCCAAAGAGACCAATAGTGTTAAGACACCCAGTGCGCCCCACATGGACGCCGGAGGCTCCTCCACGAATCACGTTTATCAGCTTGCAAAGCAAGCAAGGTAACTAAAAATAATCAACGAATGTATGAGGTGAGCTGGCATTATGGGTAGCTTAGTGGGCTCAACAATATTCCTCCTAGCTCGTGAACCAGCAGTCGTGCCAGTATATTCTCAGAGCGGTGAGAAAGCCGACGAAGTAAGGCTCCCCAAGGTATTTGGTCTACCAGTACGGGTCGATCTCATAAGGCGGGCGTTCTTCTCCGAGTTCACTGCCAGGCTTCAGCCGAAGGGCCGTGATCCTCTCGCTGGCAAGCGTACTACAGCAAGGAGCTTCGGAGTAGGCCTAGGTATAGCGAGAGTACCAAGAATACCGGGTCTTGGCAGAGCAGCATTCATAAACTCGGCTGTAGGAGGCCACCTGGCTCACCCTCCTAGACCAGAGAAGAGAATACATGAAGAGGTAAACAAGAAGGAGAAGAAACTAGCCACAGCCTCAGCACTAGCAGCAACATCGATAAAAGACTTTGTACTAAGACGCGGCCACGTATTTAGTGCAGAGCACGTCCCAGTAATCCTAGTCGATGAAGTCGAGCAATCAATAACAAAGGCTAGAGAGGCTCGCGAGTTGTTAGAAAAACTAGGCCTATGGAGCGATATCGAGAGGGCCAAGGAACGCACACGCATACGTGCTGGTAAGGGCAAGCGCCGTGGAAGGCGATACGTAACACCTAAGAGCATACTCTTTATACTGAGTAACCACAAGTCCCCATTTGCCCAGATAGTGAAGAGCTTTCCCGGCGTAGACGTAGCAGAGCCGTGGAGTGTCAATGTGCTACAGCTCGCTCCAGGCGCGGTACCGGGCCGTCTCACAGTCATAACCAGGACAGCCCTCGAGGAACTCTCGAAGCGCTTTGACAACATAATATTCAAGGCCTAATACGAGGTGGGTATGGATGGGATTAGAGATACTCATTAGGCCTGTACAAAGCGAAAAAGCACTAAGGCTAATAGAGCAAAACAATACATTAACATTCATAGTTGATCGTAAAGCAACAAAACACGATATAAAAAGGGCAATAGAGGAAGCCTTCGGCGTTAAAGTAGAGAAAGTAAATACGCTGATAACGCCAAGAGGAGAAAAGAAAGCTTATATAAAACTAGCACCGGGCTATAGTGCCGCAGACATAGCTGCACGGCTAGGAATTCTCTAACATATGTTCATCGAATTATTTTCAGACATTACTAGTCGTTTTGTCTTCCTTAGTCTTTTATATCCAAGTAGTCTTCTCATAGTCCATGTCTCTAGATTTGTATGCTGTCTTGGTAAGCAGGAACATTATTCTACGCCGGTTACTTATGCTTATTAGGGATGACGCTTTCCTTATCTATTATGGAGCATGCCCGCGCGAGTGCCCCGCGTAATCGGGGCTCAGTGAGCGCGCGGAGGCTCCACCCCTAGGCGTCAGGCCCCTCGTACATGCTCCTTCTCGCCTCCTCGGGTCCAAGCATCATTTACTTATTTAGGTGAGTACTCTGCTGAGAGGGCATCGGGATTACACTCTAGCGTGAGGGGTCAGCTGTGCCCACTTGGAAGTACTCAGTAAGGGTTGATGAGGAGCGCTCAGCTAAGGCTATGGTATGGGATGCCCCGATATCGTACAAGAAAATAGTTGAGCTTGCTAGGCTGCTTAGGGGAATGCGCGTCGATGATGCTAGAGCGTTTCTCGAGAGAGTAGCAGCGGGCAAGGAACCAGTTCCCGTGAGGAGGTATAGCGGAAAGCAAGCCCATCATCGCGGCCTAGCAGCCAAATACAAGTGGCCTATCGGCAGGTACCCTGTTAAGGCAGCTAAGATACTTCTCAAGCTCCTAGACAACGCTGTAAATAACGCAGAAGTGAAGGGGCTCGATACGGAGAGGCTACGAATAACACATATAGCTGTACACAAGGGCAGGGTTATCAAGAAGTGGATGCCCAGGGCATTTGGGCGCTCATCGCCGCGCTTCCGGAAGTATAGCCACATAGAAATGGTTGTAACGGAGGAGGAGTAAGGCCTTGGTGCTCATAAAGAAGTACTTTATAAGGAAAGCGATGCTCCAAACGATGATAGACGAGTACCTAGCTAAGCGCTTCTACAGAGCAGGGTACGCTGGCGTACAAATCATACAGTTCCCTCTAGGCACAAAGATATTCATTGACGCTGAGCGCCCAGCAATGATTATTGGGAGACGCGGCGAGACAATAAGGCAACTAGCAGCTATATTCGAGCAACAATTCGGGCTACAAAACCCACAGATAACGGTTAGGAGAGTAGAAAACCCCGACCTCAACGCCCGGGTAGTCGCTTCTCGAATCGCGGTGCTACTCGAGCGTGGCGCCTATTTCCGAAGAGTAGCCCATGTTATGGCTAGGAGAGTAATGAATGCCGGCGCCCTCGGAGTACAAATACTGATCAGCGGTAAGCTACGCACAGAGCGTGCACGCTACGAGAAAGTAAGAGTGGGCAAAGTCTACTCAACAGGTCACCAAGTAGAACACATGGTTGATAGAGCAGTGATGCATGTTCTACTAAAGCCAGGCGTATTCGGTATAGAAGTGACAATAGTTAAGCCAGCACGGCCCAGCGACTATGTGAGAATCAAGGAGCCCGAGGAGGTAAGGGAGGACATCGAGGAGATAAGGGCAGAGCTCGAGAAACTTAGAGCAGCTGAGGCCCAGAAACAAATAGCCGAGCAAGCAGGAGAAAATAAAGGAGAGTAAGAGGTGCCTAGGCTATGCCCAAGTTCGCGATACGCGTAGACGATATCCGCAAGATGAGCCCCGAGGAGAGATTGAAGAAGCTCCAGGAGCTCAGAGAAGAGCTAGTAAAGCTAAGACTTAAAGCAGCAATGGGTACCCTTGATAACCCAGGTGCTATAAGGGCTATACGGAAGACCATCGCTAGGATACTCACTGTTATGAGGGAAGAGGAGCTAGCTAAGCAGCGAAAATAAGCCCGCATGGCATTGTTTCTTAGGGCTGCTGGGCTTGCGCCGACAGGCATGGAACATAACAATACATGTGCTTGTAGGCCTTGAGGCCAAGGTTCTGAATCACCCGGATCCCTCGCTCCGTGGCCTCCGGGGCCGAATTGTGCGAGAGACAAAGAATACTCTAGTGCTTGAAACAAGTGATGGTTCTCTCAAGACGGTCCTGAAGCCAAACGCTCTTTTTCTCCTCCGCCTCCCTGGTGGTGAATGGGTGCTTGTGCGAGGAGAAAAAATACGGGGGTTGCAGCCCGACAGGCTTAGGAGGGTAGAAAGGCTTAGGGGGGTCAAGTGGCTTGTCCGTGAGAGTAAGAAGTATAGGTATACCTGGGCTCAAGCCACCGGAGAAAACATGTAATGATAAGAAGTGTCCCTGGCACGGTAACATAAGAGTCCGTGGCCTCATACTCACTGGCGTTGTTGTCAAGGCGAAGATGAAGAACACTGTTGTCGTTGAGCGCGAATATCTCTACTACAACAAGAAGTATCGTAGGTATGAGAAGAGGAGGAGTCGCATACATGCACATAATCCTCCATGTATTAATGCTAAGCCAGGCGACATAGTAATAATAGGCGAGACAAGGCCCTTAGCGAAGACAGTTCACTTCGTCGTACTAGGAGTTGTTGGTAAGCAGGGAAGCTAAGGATCCCCGTGCCGCTACTTGTTTCTTCACCCGGTGCCCTGCCTGGTGCTGTTAGGGTTTCTTTTGTTTAGTCTTTAAATAGGCCTAGGTGCTTCTCCACCGTCTTCCCGGGGCGTGAAGCCGCTATGCCCAAGGGCTCTAAGGGAGCTTCGCCGCGAAGACATATTGCTGCAGGCTTGCAAGTGGGCACTTATGTCACTGTAGCCGATAATAGTGGAGCAAAGGAGGCAATGATAATAGGTGTAATAGGATACCGTGGCCGTCTTAGGAGAATACCGCCAGCCGCGGTTGGCGACATGGTAGTTGTCACAGTGAAGAAAGGCACACCCGAGATGAGAAGACAAGTAGTTAGAGCAGTTGTTGTGAGACAGCGCCGTCCATACCGCAGGCCAGATGGCACCTGGGTAGCTTTTGAGGACAACGCGGTAGTAATAGTGTCTCCCGATGGCACGCCAAAAGGGAGCGAGATTAGGGGCCCAGTTGCCAGAGAAGCGGCTGAGAGATGGCCAAAGGTAGCCAACATAGCAAGCATAATAATCTAGAAACGAGGGGTGTCGTGCTATGAGATGGGTTAAGTCTTCCCAGCCGCGAAAGCAGAGAAGAGCACTCTTCAACGCTCCTCTACACAAGAGACAGAAGCTCATGTCTGCTCCGCTTAGCCCAGAGCTAAGGAAGCAATACGGTATACGCAACCTGCCAGTAAGGAAAGGCGACGAAGTAGTCATCATGAGAGGGAACTTCAAGGGGCATAGAGGCAAGGTCGTGAGAGTCGATCTGCGGAGAATGCGTATATACGTTGATGGCGCTACGATAAAGAATGCGAGGGGCGAGCCAAGATACTATCCCATACACCCATCTAACGTGATGATAGTTAGCCTCAACCTGGATGATAAGGCTCGCCGCGAGATAATAGAGCGTAAGAAGAAGGGAAGAGAACTCCAACTAGCCCTCATGGGGAGGGGAACAAGTTCTTCAACCGCTGCGAGCAAGTAGCTCGGCGGGGTGATAAGTAGTGGCAAGAATGGGTGGAAGAAGGCACCTAAAGACGCTCGCGGCTCCAAAGTTCTGGCCGGTTCGTCAAAGAGCAGGCGTATTTACCGTAAAGCCGTCGCCGGGACCGCATCCTATTGAGCGCTCTATTCCATTACTAATACTTGTGCGAGACGTACTGGGCTATGCTAAGACTGGTAGGGAGGCTAGGAAGCTCATAGCCGAAGGCCACTTCAGGGTAGATGGAAGAGTTAGGAGGAACTATAAGTACCCAGTTGGCTTCATGGACGTGGTAGAGATAGTTGATACTGGTGAGGCCTATAGGGTACTCCCGTACCCTGTGAGGTTCTTCACGCTTCACCCAATAAGCAAGGAAGAGGCACGGTTCAAGCTCTGTCGCATAGAGGATAAATCAACGGTCAAGGGTGGGCACATACAGCTACATCTCCATGATGGAAGGAATGTGCTCATACGGGTAGAGGATCCAACAAATCCCGTGGAGGCTAAGGAGTACCGTACACTTGGTACAGTGAAGATAAGCATACCTGGGCAGGAGCTCCTAGCATATACTCCTCTAGAGACAGGTAGCTTAGCAATAATCATAGGTGGAAGAAACGTTGGTAGAGTAGGGAGAATAGTTGATATTAGGAAAGCCTTTGGCAGGAAGAACAGCATAGTTACTATCGAGGATGTCCGCGGCGAGAAGGTGCAGACAAACCTAGACTACATATTCGTCATTGCACCGCCTAACGAGGAGCCCTGGATAAGCCTGCCCGAGGGTGCATGGAAATGAGCCTGGTAATGGAAGCTGCTCAGCCAGCGCAGCCTCTACCTCTTTCTCCGGAGCAAGTAGAGGAGATCAAGAAGCGCTGGGAATCAAACCCTATGCTAAAGCCAAGGATAGTAAAGGTTACAGTAAACATAAGCGTGGGAGAGTCTGGCGAGAGGCTCCAGAAAGCTGCCCGCGTACTAGAGATGCTGACTGGGCAGAAGCCCTCAGTTAGGAAAGCTAAGAGAACAATTAGGGACTTCGGGATAAGAAAGGGAGAACCCATAGCTGTCATGGTGACGCTTCGCAGAGAGAAAGCAATCGAGTTCCTAAAGAAAGCATTTCACGCCATAGGGTATAAGCTTAAGGCCAGCCAGTTCGACGAGTTCGGAAACGTATCCTTCGGCATAAAGGAGCATACACTGCTACCCGGTGTACGTTACGACCCAGAGCTAGGAGTCTTCGGGATGGACGTTGCGATAACTATTGAGAGGCCAGGCTACCGGGTAGCAAGGCGCCGCCGAGCCCGGAGACCAATACCGCGGAGACACAGAGTCACAAAGGAGGAGTCAATGGTTCTTCTCAACGAGTTATTCGGAGTAGTCATAGAACCAAAATAAACCTCGGCTAGCACTGCGTAGTGAACCGGGGGTGCCTCTAGAATGGGGAAGTATAGGCCGCCAAAAATCGTCAAGTATGGGAAAGGCGCATATAAGTGCCAGAGATGTGGAAGCAGGGACGCAGTTATACATAAGTACGGGCTAATGCTCTGCCGTCAGTGCTTCCGCGAGCTCGCAGTAAGCCTAGGCTTCCGCAAATACAACTAACACGTATGAGGTGAACTCTGCATGGTAATGCTCGATACTCTCGCAAACGCTATGGCCGCGATAGTCAACGCAGAGGCACGTGCAAAGCCAGAAGTAGTGATAATGCCGGCATCCAAGCTAATAATTAATGTACTGAAAGTGATGCAGAGGGAGGGTTACATAGGTGAGTTCGAGTACATAGACGATGGTAGATGGGGGAAGATAAGAGTACAACTCCTCGGTAGGATCAATAAGGCCGGTGTCATAAAGCCTAGATTTCCGGTGAAGTACAAGGACTTGCTAAGGATGCCTGACTGGATGAGAAAATACCTGCCAAGCAGGGACATAGGAATACTGATAATATCTACAAGCCGGGGCGTAATGTCGCACAGGGAGGCAATAGAGAAGCACATAGGCGGAGTATTGCTAGCCTACGTATACTAATCACTGCTACTCCTATTTTGCATCAACAGAGCATGTTATGTACATAGAGCAAGGGGGTGCGGTTTTATGCCCAAACTTGTCCACGTAGCCGAGGAGGTAAGAGTACCAGAAGGAGTAGAGATTAGTATCGATGGTATGAAGGTGAGGGTTAAGGGCCCTAAGGGCGAGCTAGAACGAGACTTCTCACATGCCCGGGGAGTCGTGATTAAGCTCGATGAGGACGAGGAAGGAAAGAAAGTGGTTGTTGAAGCTTACTTCGCTAATCGTAGGCTCAAGGCCCTTGTTGGCACCATAGCTTCGCACATAGATAACATGATTACCGGGGTAACCAAGGGCTTCAGGTACAAGCTCAAGATAGTCTACTCACACTTCCCCGTAACAGTAAAGGTACAAGACGACAAGGTAGTTATCGAGAACTTCCTCGGCGAGAAAGCACCCAGAATCGCTAAAATCATGCCAGGTGTAAAGGTAAAGGTTCAGAAGGACGACGTGATAGTCGAGGGTATTGATATAGAGGCTGTAGGCCAGACAGCTGCTAACATAGAGCAGGCTACCAAGGTAAAGGGTTTTGATAGGAGAGTATTCGTAGACGGCATATACATCTATGAGAAGGGGGTGGCTGAGTAGTGAGCGATGTAACGGAGCGGGAGTTTGAACGCTTACTGCGTGTACGGGCCCGGCAGAAAGCGAGGAAGCCAGAGTTCCTGCGTACCTTGTGGTGGAAGTTCCCGAAGTTCAAGAATGATCCTAAGTGGAGGAAGCCGAAGGGTATTGATAACCCTATGAGGCTCCGGCTAAAGGGTAGGCCACCAGTAGTTGATGTGGGGTATCGTTCACCCGCGGCTGTTAGGGGGCTACATCCCACAGGGCTGGAGCCAGTAACTGTCGCTAGCGCGAGAGAGCTAGAGAAACTTGACCCAGCAAAGCACATAATCTATATAGCGTCGAGCGTTGGTCTACGGAAGAGACTCGAGTTAGTAAAAATAGCTAGGTCTAAAGGTTTCCGCGTAGCCAATGCATAGAACATAATGATGAGAGGTGAGCAGTCATGGCCCAGGACTTATCACTCCAAAGAAGGCTTGCAGCAGAGCTTCTGGGCGTAGGCGAGTCCAGGATATGGATTGACCCAGCAGCCCTAGAGGACGTAGCCAACGCGATAACCCGTGAGGAGATAAGGAGGCTGATAAAGGAGGGAGTTATACAGGTAAAGCCAGTTCACAAGCCATCACGTGGCCGTTGGCGCGAGAAGCACGAGGCTAGAAAGAAGGGTCGTAGACGTGGACCCGGCAGGCGCAAGGGCGACGCGTCAGCTCGCCGTGACCCCAAGGAGGAGTGGATGCAGCGAATAAGGAAGATAAGGAGATATCTCCGCTACCTAAGAGACCACGGAGTAATTGATAGGAGAACTTATCGTCAGCTATACATGTGGGCAAAGGGTGGCATGTTTCCGACATTCGCGTCGCTGCAGAGATGGCTAAGAGAACACGGGTATCCAACATCGGTAAAGAAGTAGCTTCATGTATTTTCTATAATCTCGTAATATGAGTTCTCGCCCTATGAGGCTTATTGTTTAGTGTCCCCTTGTTCTAGAGGAGTTGTTGTACGCTGCTTTCTTCATCACAGTTTTATAACTAGTAGCTTATTAGAGGGCTCTGGGTGCCCCTTGCATCGGGGTTGCAGAAGCCGGTAGCGGTGGCGCAGCATGGCTCATGGTCCGCGGTATAAGGTTCCGCGTCGGCGGCGAAGAGAGGGTAAAACAAACTACTATAAACGCTATGTCATGGTTCTTTCTGGTAAGCCTAGGCTAGTAGTGAGGAAGACTAACAAGTACATCTGGGTCCAAGTTGTTAAGGCTAAGCCCGAGGGCGATGTAACGGTAGCCGCGGCGCATAGCCGGGAGCTAGTAAAGAAGTATGGGTGGCTAGGTGGTACAAAGAACACGTCAGCAGCGTACCTAACTGGTTTGCTAGCTGCTCTCCGCGCCCTCAAGGCCGGGGTAAACTACGCGGTTCTCGACATAGGTCTCCACCGCCCAGTAAAGGGTGCGAGGGTCTTCGCCGCCCTCAAGGGCGCACTTGACGCTGGCCTAGAGGTCCCATATAGCGAGGAGATACTCCCAGATGAGTCAAGGATAAGAGGAGAGCACATCGCCAAGTACGCTGCGCTACTTGCACAGGAGAACCCCGAGCTATACGAGCGGCGCTTCAGCCTCTACCTGAAGAGGGGCTTGCAGCCCGAGAAGCTACCAGAGCACTTCGAGGAGGTTAAGAATAAAATACTAGAAGAGTACCGTGATGTTCTAGAAAGGGTTAAGGCAGAGGAGGCGGTGCAGTAATGAGCTTGTCGCCATACGAGCTAGAGCAAGAGTGGAAGCCTAAGACCTACGTTGGTAGACTAGTAAAGGAGGGACGTATCAAGAGCCTAGCAGAGATATTCGAGCACAACCTACCAATACTAGAA
>JALVHV010000045.1 GCA_027028845.1 Pyrodictiaceae archaeon
CGTAGCCATCCCGGGCCCACTACCTGTAGCTTCGCCCTAGCCCCTTTTCTCAGCGGGTGCTGTATTCTCGGGGCGTAGCGCATCCCCCACTCCTCCATGCTCCACGATAACCGCTTCCCGGTGCGCCGCTCTAGCTCTCTTAGCCATTGCCAGTACTCTTCCCAACTAGGCTCCCTAAGCCCTGGCGGGTGCCGGCCATAGCGGTGACGGATATACTTCTGCACCGTTACCGGTGGCCAACGCTTCCCAGCCCCTATCCGGTAAGCCCACTCAACTATCTCGGCTATGTCTTCGTCGTTGAGCCCGGGGAGCCAGACAGGCGTGACATGGAGATCAATACTTGTCTCCCGAGCAACGTACTCCGCGGCCTCCTTTACTCTCTCCACGTTGTACCACGGCGTGGCTGTAAGCATTCTCGCCTTCTCCGGGTCAAGGGTCTCTATGCTAAGGTTAATCCTGTCAAGCCCCGCTTCTTCAAGCTCGTCGATGAGCTTCTTGCTGAGGGTCTCTCCGTGAGTCTCGGCGGCGACACTAGCGACAACACCGGTGCTCTTTAGGAGGCGTACTAGGCGTGGCAGCCATGGATAAGTAAATGGGTCACCTACACCGTCTATGAGGGCCTCAACCATTACTCCCTTCTCAGTGGCTACTCTATGAACCCACTCGGCTAGCCACTCGGGCTCCACGAGGTACTCTGCCTGTCTCCACTTGCTACGTGGCCCCGCGTCTACGCTACAGAATATGCAGCTAAGCACGCAGAGCGTGGTAGGCCTTACCTGTAACACGTTGGTGCCCCTATCGATGACTCCGAAGGCTATGTGGCCGACGAGGGGCAGGGGCTTCTTGATGAGGAATATTGGGCGGCCCCATGCACGGCCCCAGAGCCGTAGCCCGAGAGCCTCTGCTACACTACCCGGTTTCCGCAAATCTTCTCGGCCCTCACGAGGAGCTAGCGCTCTTCAAGCCTTCCTGACACGGGGCCGACAACTAGGCGGAGGAGGCTCATCGCATACCAGTGCTCTCAGCTCTTGGCTCCACTCCTTGACTAATCGTCCTCTGCGGGGATGCCTTGTGTCGCTGAGCCCAATAACATAGACATGAACCGTTCTCAATATGTCGCCCTCGTCGCGTAGCCGGGGCGCGTAGACAGGTACCCAGCCCGGGACAGGGAAATCAATAGTCACGACGCGTGCTCCTGGCTCGAGCTCTGCCTCTAGCTTCTCCCGGAGCGCCTCGTTAATGCTACGATATAGGTACATGTAGACAAGGGTAGCCCCCCGGAGAGACGTCTTGAAGAAATCCTCCTCAAGTATCTCGACACGGTCATCCACGCCATCCATGCGCGCCTTTACCCTAGCGGCCTCGGCGAGAACAGGGTCAATCTCAACACCAATTGCCCTCTTGACACAGAACTCCCTCGCAGCAATAATCACTGCCCTGCCATCGCCAGCACCCAAGTCATATACAGTGTCACAGGGAGAAGCCCACGCAGCCTCAAGAGCGGCATATACAATACTAATGGGTGTCGGGATCCATGGAGCCAGCTTCCTTCTCTGCGACAATACCTTCCCCAAGAATAGGCCTTAGCACTCTGGCAGGGGAGAATATCTAGTACTGTCCCATTGTATCAACGAGGAGTAATCCTCTGCATCCCGGTGAAGGGTAGCTGGTATGGAGTGCTACGCGGGCATAGATGACGGATTCTTTAGGCGGGACTGGCCCCATACCCTCCTAGTCCTTGCAGCCCACTGCTTTGTCGAGGACAAGCTATGTCCCTGCCTAGCCCTAGCCGATACCGTTGAGATAGACGGTATGGACTCCACAGAGAAGGCAATAAGGCTAGTCAACAAGGCTAAGCAAGAGCTGGGTATAAGAGCAGTACTCTTAGATACCGTTGTGTTCGCTGGCTTCAATATCCTAGACGCTGAGGAGCTGTATCGGCGAACCAGAATCCCCGTCATAGTCGTCTACTGGTACCCTCCTAACAGGGAGGCAGTGACTAATGCCCTCCGCAAGCACTTCACTGACTGGGAGAAGAGGCTCAGCCTACTCGAGGCCACCTGGAACAAGCTCTCTAGAGTCAGGTGCGAGAAAGGCGAGCTACTAATAGCGCCCTACGGTATCGAGGCCGGGGAGGCCTGGAGAACTATATGCAGGCTCCAAGTCTATACTCGTCAACCAGAGCCCCTCTTCACAGCACATGTTCTAGCCTCGGATCTCTCAAGGAGACTACTATACCGAGATTAGGCGTAAGAGCTACTACCTGGAAACGGTTTCCCACAAGCTTACTGACTCGAATAGAGCAATTATTCCTAGCGGCTGGGCTTAACCTATATTTGCTTCCAGTTAAAGGAAAACAAGTGGTGCAAGGACTTGGGTAAAAAGATACTAATCCTCGGCGGCGGCTCCGGAGGAGTAGCTGCCGCCAAGAAACTCGGCGACATTCTTAGGAAGCATAAAGACCTAGGACTAGAGGTTACACTGATAACTGACCAGCCGTGGCACGACTTTCAGCCACTATACGCAGACGTGGCCTTCGGCACAGCCGTGCCCGACGAAGTACGCGCTCCTATCCAGGGCCTAGAGAAGTTCGGCGTCAAGGTTGTAGTTGACCCGGTTAAGAAGATTGATGCTGCCAAGAGAACAGTGATAACCGAGAAAGGTAAGTACAATTATGACTACCTCATAGTGAGCCTCGGCGTCAAGTATGGCTGGGACGCGTACCCAGGGCTAGCGGAGGCAGGCGTACACAACTATACCCTTGAAGGAGCCCTTGAGATGGCGAAAGCCCTAGCGGCTTTCAAGGGAGGGAAAATAGTTATCCTTGTTCCCGAGAAGCCCCACCGCTGTGGCATGTATCCATACGAGGCAGCTACTCAGCTAGCGGAAACGTTCAAGAAAATAGGTAGAAAGGTGGAAATAACGCTAGTCGGTGTTGAGCCCAAGCCCCTAGCAGGCCTAGGTCCCGATATCTCTCGTGTATGGCAGGAGAAATTCGAGGAACTCGGCATAGAACTTATACAGCACAATGGCTTACAGGAAGTAGATCCATCCAGGAACATTATACGTGCAGGAAACATAGAGGAGCGCTACGATCTACTCATAAAGGTTCCGCCATCAAGGCTTCCAGACCCCTTAGCCGAGAGTGACGGGTTCCAGTGGAAACAAGACCCGAGATGGGCTCCAGTAAGAGCCCGCACCTTTAGGCACCCAGATTACGACGACGTGTTCTTGGTAGGCGAGCACTCAATGCCGCCCGCAGGTCTACCAGCAGCAGGCGTACCAATACATTATGCAGCAGAATACGTTGTTGACATAATAATGAACGAGCTTGACGCAGGATACCCAGTAATGGGTTACTACACCATGATGGACTGTGTAGGCTACTTCGCTACAAGCGGGTTTGCCGCTGGTTGTGAAACATACTTCGACGAGTCAACCGATAAGTGGAAGTTTGTCTGCTATACATTAATGAGATCCCCTATCCTAAGGCTCATGAAGGAGGCGTTCTACAAGTCCTGGATAGCCTCCCTGAAGTAACATGTATAGGAGGTGAACTGTAATGGCTGAACAAGAAAAAGTCCTCCTAGACGAAGAAAGCCTCAAGGCACTCGAGGCACTTGTAGAGACGGCTGTAAAGCTCAAGGAGAGCGGCATACTAGACGCGCTACGAGTAATAGCTGAGAGAAGTACTGAGATATTCGCCTATGTTGCCAACGAGGTACCTCTGCACCGCTTCGCAGCACTAGGAGACGCCGCCACAGCAGCGATAGGCAAGCTCAAGCCAGAGGAGGTACAGGGCTTAAAACTAACTGTAGAGCAGGCCTCAGAGTGCCTATTCAAGTCACTAGCATCGACAAAGGTGGAGAACGTACAGCCAGTCTCGACATTTGGGCTGCTAAGAGTACTAGGCGACAAGGACGTCCAAATAGGCCTCGGGTTCCTAATCGCTATAGCAAAGAACCTAGGTGCGTGTATCCGATCAAAAGCAGAGAAAAGAAAGTAAGAGGAAAGCCTTATTAAATATTTTAAACTAATACATCTTTTCCCCTTTACGTCATTTATTAATTCTATACTATCCCCTATTGCTTCCACGCAATTCCATAGACGAGGATGTAGGCACGATAGCAGTGGTTAACGTGTTATCCATTGATTCTTTGTATATGTTTATGTGATTATTTAGGAGGAGTTGAGAGGTGGACCCGGTAGCCAAGGCCCGCAGCGGGTGTAGCGGGCCGGCCGGGATTTGAACCCGGGACCTACGGGTTAAAAGCCCGCCGCTCTACCTGGCTGAGCTACCGGCCCATACCCGTGACTATTATCCCTCAGAGGGGCCCGGGGATTATTTGCACTACGGTGCCTAGCTTCCTAGCAGTAGCAGGTTTCTCTCTTGAGTTATCTTAGAAGAGGTTGTTTACTACTTCTCTTAGTCTAGGGTCTTGTGCTATGGCTGCTAGCACGGTGTCCTCGTCGGCAGCTAGTGTTATCATCCTTGTTTTCCCGTATCTGCCTCGGCTTATTACTCGGGCTGAGAGTATGCCTAGCATGTCTAGCTCGTTTATTATGTCGCTTATCCTTCTCTGTGTTACTGCTTCAACTCCTATTCTTGTTGCTAGTTCCCGGTAATGAGCGTAGAGCTCCCCGGTTGTTGTGTAGTCTCTCCCGCTGGTTCTCTGTGCACGGATAGCAGCTAGTATCGCTAAGCGAGCGTGAAGGGGGAGTGTTGAGACGACCTCGTATATCCGGTCCCTCTCTATCTGTATCCACGCCTTCTTCACATGCTCCACTGTCACCCTTGGAGCATTCTCCCTCTCAGCCATCTCTCCCGCTACTCTTAGGAGGTCAAGCGCTCTCCGGGCATCCCCGTGCTCCCGCGCAGCCAGCGCGGCGCAGTAAGAGATAACAGACTCATCTATGACTCCTGGCTGGAATGCTTGACTAGCCCTCTCCCATAGGATGTCCCGTAGCTGCTCAGCATTATAGGGTGGGAATATGACCTCCTCCTCCCCCAGGCTGCTACGAACCCTCGCGTCTAGCATCTCAACGAACCTGACATCATTAGTTATGCCGACCAATGATACCTTGGCGCTTCCTGGTGGCAGGTCATAGCCTATGCGCGTAAGCTTGTAGAGGAGGTCATCGCCTCTCCTCCTAACGAGCCAGTCAACCTCGTCAAGGACTATAATGAGTACGCCATCCCATCTTGACAGCGTTCTCACGAGCCTCGTGTATATCTCGGCGGTGGATAGCCCGGTGAAGGGGACACGGAGCCCAACCGAGGAGGCTATATCAGCTAACACCTTGTACGGTGTATCCCTCTGCCTCGTATTGACGTAGACGTAGCTGACCCGTACTCCCAGCTGCCTTGCTTTCTCGACGAGGCGGCGCAGAACGTACAGTGTGACAGCGGTCTTACCAGTACCCGTTAAGCCATATATGAATAGGTTGTTTGGCCTACTATTTTTGAGTGCTTGGGCGAGAACGCTGCCAACGCGCCTTATCTGCTCTTCTCGGTGAGGAAGCCGCTCAGGTATATAATCAGGGCTCAGTATGTCACGGTTCCGGAATATCCTCGAGGCAACTACGCGCTCAAATATCTCGTCAAGAACATCGCTCAACCCCTAGAGCCCCCGTTTCTCTTGCTTCAACTAGGCTACCTAGACGCGTTAAAACCGAGCAGGCATAACACGGCCCGGGAAGAACCAGCAAGGATTCTCGAAGAACTAGTCGCGGCTAGGCCTCATAACCACTAATGGGAGCCGATTAACAAGGAAAGCGATATCAAGTCCTCTAACCTCGCCTAGTCCCGGGCTTTCGCCCAGCCACGCGGGGTCCTCGACCATCCTCTCCTCGTACTCCTTAACAACCTCGGCTAAGAGTCGTCCCTTCTCCCTGCTTATCCTCGCAGCTATCGCCGCTAGTGCGTTCAGCTGCGACTCCTCAACTAGGTGAATATTATTTGTGAGAGGCAGTGGTGTCTCGAGGTTCTTAGCAGTAAGCATGCCCGCTCTCACACGGGGCTTCACGAGACCTGTGATGTGCTTAATTATCCTCTTCCTAGGGGGCTTGTAGGCTCCCTTGCCTTGCTCGATGCTACTAGCTAGGCTCTTAGCATCCGAGGTGGCGTCTCTTGCACGGTAATCCTCCATAACGATAACGGTATCTGCCACGGCTAGTAATGGTAGCGAGCCCGTAGAGACAATTACCAGCGATACCCCCTTCTCCTTCATGCTCCTGGCCAGCTCGGCTAGCGGGGTAACAGTGTGCCTACGCGTAAGGGGCTTAGCCCTTTCATCCAAGTAGAGCATATTCGTAGCACTAGTATCCTCATCAAACAATAATAGCTCCGCGCCGACCTCAACAGCCTCTTGTATAGCAGCAGCAACACTAGTAGCCCCACTAGCATCGCTCGTCGAGAAGCACCTAGTTGGGCGCCCACCCGGCAAGTCATGAATAAACGAGTCTACGTCGACACAGCTAATATAGCGCCCATCCTCTGCGCGGACATACATAGCACTACGTATAGTGACTACGCGTTCCCTCCCATCGCCCGGGATATGGTTCCATACACCACTAGCAATAGCCTCCAACAATGTAGTCTTCCCATGGAAGGCGCTACCAGCAATAACGGTGACGCCCCGCTTAATACCCATGCCAGTAACCAGGCCACAGCACTCAGTCTCAACCTCGACGCGGAGACTAGGAGGAGACTCAAACGGGACAGCACCAGGCAACGGGTCCCAGCAACCACCACAACGCCTAGGAAGAATAGAGCCATCACCAATAAACGAGACAAGCCCCAGCCCAGGAAGCCTAGACCTAAGCTCCTCCTGAAGCCTCCAAACCCGAACATGCCTCTCAAGATCACCCTGTCTCTCCCTAACACGCCTCAGCGTAGCACGAATAGCGCCTGGAACAGCCTCGAGGAGAAGCCAGCGAGCCTCCTCGCCAAGGACGCGGCGGCGACGAGAAGGAAGACCAACCCATACCCTAGCAATCCCCATCTCGCCGCGAACAATGAGAGCACTACGCCTAATAATAATAGGGGATGGGCGAGGAACACCGAGAAACCCGCTATGCCCCTCCCCAAGCTTCCTCCTACGAGCCTCTAGCTCGCCGCGGAGAACACGGAGAAGATAATCAGCGACAGCAACGCCGTAGCGAAGCAAAGACCTAGGAAGAGTGCCTAGCGAAAACCTGGCCTCAACAACACTAGGAGGAGCAAAAGGATCACCTTGAACCCTCCTAACGCAAACCCGAACACCACTAACGTCTTCGCAGAGACCGCGAAGAACACGATAACTCTTGTAGCCGCGGCCATCGATGCGCCACAGCATCCGTGTTAGCTCGTTACTCACTCGAAGCCCCGGCTAAGCTTGGTGCATTTTTGGAGACCTTATAGTTGGTGAGAGGATGCTGCGTTTTAAGTGATATTTATCATTGTCAAGGAAAGATATTTTAGACCTATACTAATACTACTACATAATTGTGAGCAGAAGTAAATTGGAGTGGGTTGTGACAACTTGTCCGAGAAGAACAACATTAGTAGGAGAGAATTCGTAAAAATTGTTGGCGCTGGGATAGCAGGCCTCGTCGTAGGTATTGGTGCAGGCTATGTAGCGGGACGTGGTGGAGGAAAAACAGTTACGGTTACAAAGACTGTGAGCCCCACAAGCGGGAAACAAACTGGCCCAAGCATTCCGTCAAAGCCGCTAAAAATAGGCTATATGTATTTCATGAGCGGCCCCTTCGGCACTTACGGTAAAATGGCCAGCGCTGCTCTCGAAATCGCACGAGACGAGATAAACTCTATGGGTGGTGTTCTCGGCAGAAAGATAGAGCTTATTAGCAAGGATGAAGCCGATAGGCAGCACGTAATAGATAACATAGTCAAAATGGTTAAGGATGAGGGAGCGGAGATACTAGTAGGCATTGATAGTAGCGGTGACTCACTAAAGCTCATAAAGACTATAGAACAAGAGCTACAAGTCCCACTCATAGTCACACATGCTGCTACACCAAAACTAACAGAGTGCGGGAAACGAAAGTTTATATTCCGTATATCGATGTATGAGGAGCCAATAGACCTAGCAGCAGCCAAGCTTGTCGCCGAGAACTATCCGAATGCGAAGCGCATCGCAAACATAGGCCCCGACTACGCTTATGGATGGGACTCCTGGGCAGTATTCTCGAAAAAACTTAAGGAGCTCAAGCCCGACGTGGAGCTCCTTGAGCCTATATACGTGAAGCTAGGTACAACGGACTATACAAGCTACATTGATAAGATGATATCAATGAAACCCGATATAGTATTCTCTAGCTTATGGGGAGGCGATGCCGCGACATTCTTTAAGCAAGCAGTAGCGAAGGGTCTCTTCAAGATCATCAAGGCCTACATAAATCCCATGTTAGGTGCGACAGATACCTTGAAGGCAATAGGAGACTCGAATGTCCCGTCAAGCGGCGCCGATATATGGGGGAGCGGTCGCTACTGGTTCCTTTACCCGCCTCACGACGTATATACGCTGAACAAGAGATTCGTTGAGAAGTATCGAGCCAAGACCGGCGAGTACCCACCATACGTTGCAGGAACAAGCTATACAGCCCTATACGCGATAAAGGCAGCAATAGAGAAGGCTTACGCGGAGCTAGGCAAGTGGCCTGATGTAGACGAGTTCGTTAAGGCTATGGAGGGTATAGTTGTCGCGGGTCCTATGGGCCCAATCTATGTAAGACCCGAGGACCACCAGGGAATGTACTATGTATACTGGGGCAAGCTAGTAAAGGGAGGCCCTAGAGGCTTCCCATTCCCTATACTAGGCGACTTAGCAATATACGATGCAGGAGAGATATTCCCACCACCCCTCAAGACTCTCGTGAAGTGTAGCTAGCCTATTCTTAATCAACTTCTTTTTATCTCTCATAGAGGGTAGTAGAGTCATGTCAATCGACTATGCACTAGTACAGGCAATTAACACCCTATTCTATGCCTCAATACTATTTCTCATAGCCTCGGGGCTAAGCCTAATATACGGAATTATGAGGATACTTAACCTCGCTCACGGCTCATTCTACATGCTTGGAGCATACATAAGCTATACCGCCGCCATGCTGTGGATTGGGCCAACACCTGCTGGATTCGTAGCAGGCTTTGTACTATCACTAGCTTTTCTAGCAGCAGTAGGAGCACTCACTGAGCGCATCCTCATACGTCCTCTCTACTCAAAACCCTCTGAGCTCCAGTTGTTGCTAACCTTTGCACTAATGATAGCACTAGATGATGTAGTAAAGATGATCTGGGGCCCTGAGTACAAATCATTTACAAAGTTACCCTGGGGCTATATGAGCATAGGACACTATAGTGTACCCATCTACATGCTGGTAGTAATAGCCTCAAGTACGATTATAGGCTTACTTCTATGGTGGTTTTTCGCAAAGACTACCATAGGTAAACAGATGAGAGCAGCAGCTTATAACCCAGAGATAGCAGCTGCGCTGGGCATGAATACTGACCTGTTATTTGTATCAGCGTTCGCGCTTGGCTCAGCCCTAAGCGGATTCGCGGGAGCCATGGCTTCGCCAATACTAACTGCTTACCCCGGGATGGGTACTGACGCAATAGTGTTATCCTTTGCAGTGATAGTGATAGGGGGTATGGGGAGCATACTTGGCTCAGTAGTAGGCGCCCTCATAGCTGCTATAGCGCGTACAGTAATGGTTATAGTCTATCCATTGCTCGAGGTAGCCCTAATCTATATTGTTATGATAATAGTCCTCCTCGTAAAGCCAACAGGGCTTTTCGGCAAAGAGATAGTTGAAAGGAGGTAACCACGATGCAGCGCCGTATCCGTGTAAGCACATGGATAATCGACCTTTACTCGGTAATAGGCGTTATAGCCCTCCTATCAGTCCTTCCTCTCTTCATTAGCAGCTACTACACTAGACTCGTAGCGGTAGGAATACTCTACGGAATCGCTGCAACTGGGTTCAACATCCTCTTTGGGTACACGGGCCTACTAAGCTTCGGTCATGCAATGTTCTGGGGACTCGGAGGCTATATAATAGCTATAGGTCTTATTAAGCTCGGTCTAAGCTTCCCCCTATCAGTACTATTATCACTTACGATACTAGTATTAGTAGCTCTGGGAGCAGGATACATAAGCTTACGTCACACAGAGATATACTTCGCCATGCTCACGCTCGCGCTTAGCCAGCTAGCCTATGCTATAATGCTTAAGTGGAGGAGCTTAACCGGAGGCGACGAAGGACTCTACGGTATACCGAGACCCTTAGGCACAATAACTCATTACTACTACTTAATACTACTAGTTTCATTGATAACGCTAATAGTTGTATGGCTTGTGCTACGCTCACCTATAGGACTCGCCTTCCAGACCATACGAGATAACCCAGGTAGAGCCGAGACAATAGGCTACAACGTGAGAAGACTCCGGCTACTGAGCTTCCTAATCAGCGGCATAGTCACCGGGATAGCTGGAATAATGTATGTTCCTCTCGAAGGCGCTATTACTCCAGAGGCTCTCTACTGGACCTTTAGCGCCGAAATAGTGTTTATGGCGCTCCTAGGAGGTACCAGGGCATTTCTAGGCCCCTTCATAGGAGGCATAGTCTATGTATTCATAAGAGACTATGCAATGGATATTACGGAGTACTGGCTCTTCGTAATGGGTGTTATTCTTGCAATACTCGTATATATACTTCCGGACGGTGTCGTTGGCACAATCTATGCCAGGATAGCTCGCTTACAGCGCCTAAAGAGGTGATCCTTAGCGTGAACAGAGTTCTCGAAGCTTATGAGCTACGAAAATACTTTGGTAGCGTCCGCGCAGTCGACGGTGTAAGCTTCACGCTAAACGAGGGCGAAGTACTAGGAATAGTTGGCCCCAATGGTGCTGGCAAAACGACTCTTCTCAACATAATATCGGGTGTTATAAGGCCTGATTCAGGCAAGATCTACGCCAATATAGATGGGAAAAAGATAGACATAACGGGGTGGCCTCCTCCAAGGCTGGCACGCCTCGGAATAGCACGTGCATTCCAAGTCCCCAATGTGTTTACAGGGCTAAGCGTGATAGACAATGTAAGGGCCGCAATCATTGGTAGAAGGAGACAATATTATACACTAAAATCATATGACGGTGGCCTAGAAACCGTTGATGAAGAGGCATGGTCTATCCTAGGCTTCATAGGGTTAACAGACAAGTATGCTCTTCCGGCACAAGAGCTCAGTCATGGCGAGCGCAAATTACTCGACATAGCGCTAGCACTTGCATTAAAGCCAACAATACTCCTACTAGACGAACCTACAGCAGGGCTAAGTGCAACAGAAAAAGACCTCATCGTAGACCTTGTAAAAAGAATGAAGAAGGAAGCAGGAAAGTCAATCATAATAGTCGAGCATGACCTAGATGTCGTGTTCCAGGTATCAGACGAAGTAATAGTCATGTATGAGGGAAGGATACTTGCAAAAGGCCACCCTGATATTATCAAGACAGATCCTAAGGTTCGATCACTATACTTAGGTGAGGAAAAATGAAGATACTTGTAAAAAGTATTTGGACAAAACTAGGCGGGATAGACGTGTTACGAGGAGTCACGCTAGAAATCAGTAGCACTAGTAGCATCGCCTTAATAGGCAGAAATGGTGCCGGAAAAACAACACTCCTCCGCACAATACTAGGAATACTAAAGCCCTACAGAGGCTCCATAGTCGTAGAGAAAGGCGGCGAACAGATACAGACAACACGAATGAAGCCATACAAGATAGCAAGGCTCGGAATAGGATACGTACCACAAGGCCGAATGATATTCCCCGACCTAACAGTAGAAGAAAACCTAGAAGTCGCTTACGGCTCCCCAGTACCCTCCGATGTACTCGAGTGGATCTACACAATAATACCAGATCTAAAGAAGCTACGAAAAAGGCTCGGCATGTACCTAAGCGGTGGAGAACAACAAATGCTTGCAATAGCAAGAGCTCTCGTGAGAAGACCTAAAATTCTCCTATTAGACGAGCCTCTCGAGGGTCTAGCTCCAAGAATAGTCAAAACGATAACTAAGACACTGAGAGACATAAGGGAAGAAGGAGTCGGGCTATTTATCACTGAGCCCGGCAACATAAAGAGAATAAAGCCACTCGCCGAGAAGGCCTATGGTATAGACAGAGGCGAGATAGTATACAGTGGAAACGTAGACGGGATACTCCAGGATCCAGTTGCGCGCAGAAGGATCTGGGGACTATGAACTAGGCTAATGAGGCATAGACGAGAGAAGGGAAGGGACTTTCCCTCCCCTCAGGGGAAGGTTCTTTTCGATCAACGCCATGTCATTAACACAATTATTACTATGATATAAGCGGTCAAATTAGTCCTATGTATTTAGCAGCGTAGCTTAGAACCTTTTTTCCTCAACCTCTACTAGGCTTTCATATGGTACAGTTTTAGGCAATGCTGATGCTGCTTCCATGGCTGTAAGCCCCTGCGGACTACATGTATTAACATAACCGACTACAGTTTGTTAGCATGCTTATGTAGTTTTAGGTTATGACAATGCCGAGGGAGACGGCAATGGCGCTTACTGCTCCGGATGCAATGTAACTAAGAGCGCTTTTTAACCCAATAATACTACGCACATAGTGGATTATGTAATTGGAGTATCGTGAAACATCTCTTTTAGAACCCATATACGATGATAATATTCCTTTATTGTAAGAGAAATTGGCTTGATTTCTCGTCTGGTTTTGATCACGCATGTTAATGATGGTGGAAAACTAATCGTGTATTGTGTAAATAATGTAGGGTATTGCTGTTTTTATTTTCCTATCCCCTGAGGGGATTAGGGGTCCCGGGTTCCCACCCATCTATTTATTAGATGTAGAGGTTGTATTTATGCTTAGTGGGTTTCCTGTAGGAATGATGTAGGGAGCGAGGTTTTCACGGTGAATTGGAGTTGTATGTGGTTTTGCTCGTCTATAGTTATTCGTGCTAGTCCCTTGCATAGTTGGGGATAGATTTTCTCGAGTATCTCCCCTATGGTTGTTTCACGGCCTGCTGGTAATTGTACTATGACGTCGCTTATGGGTAGGCTTATCTCTGCTAGGACGTAGCCGGTCGGCATGCATGGCGGTGGGGTCTTGCATTCTCTCTTTGGTAGGCATGGTGTTTTCCGAGAGTATTGGGCTAGTTCTTGTAGGAGCGGATCTGTTAGTGCTTGCTCGTCTATTGTTCCTAGTAGGTCTTGGAGAGCGTCTTGTACGTTGTAGTAGCTTTTTACGCTCTTGTCCTGGGTTAGCCTCATAGCTGCCATGGCGTAGCAGTAGTAGAGGCTGATTATTGAGCCCTCTCTTGCTCCTAGGAGGCACCTGGCGGAGTCATCGGGGCAGCCCGGTAGTCTCTTCTCCTCGCCTAGGCCCAGTTCCTGGAGCTCTTTCTGCTCCTCGTTGCCTAGTTGTTCGTAGAGCTTTCTTGGCAGGGAACCGTTCCCTGTACTGAAGAGGATTTGTGCCTCCCTAGAGTAGGGTGGGAGCGTCTCTGTTATTGCTCGTAGGAGCTCTTCTAGAACCTCTAAGGCTGTGTGTTGTTCGCCCGGTTCTCTATTGGCTGGTGTGACTACTGTTTTCTTGCCTAGTTTTTCTAGCATAGCCTTGGACAACGAGTTTATCTCATGGATTAGCTGGAGAGGCTCAGTGTTCTCCGCGACAACTCTTATGCCTCGTGTTGCTATGCGGAGGGGGAGGCCATCGCTTAGACGGGCTAGGAGTAGCTTAAGATTATCCACCCCAATGCCCAGTACATCGTGATAGAAGCCGGCAAGGCTTCCCGGTGGGTATCTTGGCCTCCTCCAATCCTCGGCTCGTAGCCCGCCTAGAACGATCTCGGCCAGGTACTCGTCACTCAGTAGCTCGGAGACATCTCGGCCAACTAGTGTTGAAACGAGGCTCCTACGCAGCGAAAGTAGTTCCTCGGACAACCTTGCCACGGGGCCAAGTTTCTCCTCAAGGAAGCGCCTAACACTCATCGTCTGCATCCAAGGAAGAACAATTCTCTGCGCTATTCCCTAATTAATCCAGAGCCCTTGGCTCTTCACTAATTCCTTACCAGAGGGTGGGGAGGGCCTCGGAGGCGGCAGGCTAGCGCATCCCTCCCCTCCAAAGGGGGAGGCTCGGTTTCTGCATCGTTGATCCCAGTACCTCATCGGCTAGGAGCAGGTACTCTCCCTGGGTGTTTGTGTTGCTAGGGTGTGGTGATATTTGTTTAAAAGTGGTTGAACATGATAGAGCCCCTAGCATAGGGAAGCACTCCTCCGAGGAGTAGAGGGGAGGTAGCTATGGCGGAGACAGCGCTGCGCAGAGGTGTTGAACCACAGGTAAAGAAACCTTGTAGGGTAGTCGCTATTGTTAGTGGTGGCCCGGACAGCTTTGGCTACATGGTTCAGTGGCTTGCACGTGGCTGCAAGGTTCACGCCCTCAGCTTCAACTATGGCCAGAAGGGGAGCAAGGAGCTCGAAGTCGCTAGTAAGCTAATAGAGAGGGCCAGGGAGCTTGCAAGGGAGAAGGGATGGGGAGAGATAGTAGAGCACAAGATAATAGATATGAGCTTCATGAAGAACTTGTGGACGACTAGCCAGCTTACTAGCGAGGAG
>JALVHV010000046.1 GCA_027028845.1 Pyrodictiaceae archaeon
AGAACAACCACCACTAGGCAACAAGTTCTGGATAATCCTTGAGCCACTAGGCAATATCGAAGAAACCGTTGAGAGAATAAGTAAGCTTGGAGGAAAGATGCTGCCGAATTACTATGGATACCAAAGATTCGGGACACGGAGACCGAATACGCATCTCCTAGGACTCGCTCTCCTTTCGCGAGACCCGGTCAGCTATCTTGATGAACTTTTAGATTCTCCGTATCCTGATGAAAGCGGCGGGAATAAGCTATGCAGGCTAAGGAGGTGGCGGGGCTGCAGTAGTGCTCTCTACGAGTCCCTTCTAGCAAGAAAAGCTCGTAGCCTAAGAGACTATGTAGCAGGGCTTTCTCGTAAAATCTTGTCGCTCTATGCATCAGCACTACAAGCTTACCTATTCAATCTCTATCTTTCCCTGAGGATAGAGAAAGGCTACGAGCTGGACAAGCCCATAAAGGGTGAGCGAGGAAAAACAAGCCCGCCTCTTGCCCTCGTCCCCGGGATAGGGTATCGATTAGGGATAGAGGGGGAAGCACGCGGAATCCTGGAATACGTTATCGAACACGTAGGGCTTAGCGAGAATGCGTTGGAGAAGCCATTCCCAGTCATAGGTAGAGTGAAGCCCTATTGGAGACCAGTAGCCCTATTTCCCAGGCATCTAGGTGCCAGGATACTGGGAGACAGGGTAGTATTATCCTTTGAGCTAGGCCCCGGCGAATACGCTACCATCGTTCTACGAGAATTAGTAAAAATACCCGATGGGCTATAGTGATGCAGCTTATGTGGACTTTATTCTAACTGGTTTCCGGAGTATCTCGGATAATATTTTCTCATACATCTCCTTGTGCTTGCTGAGCCTCCTAGCATCGCTCCGGGGTATCCGCACAACATACTCGATACTGCCATCCGGCAACCATAGCGTGTTCACGCCAAGTATACGTGCTGGGTATAAGAGGTGCATAGCGAGGCCACGGACATCATTAGCACGTGGTATAACCTTTACTCGCTTACCTAGTTTCTCTCTGAGCTTTTGCTCTATCTGCCTCGCATACCTACTAAACACTGGTACACTAGTACCAACACCGAGATCCATCACTATAATCACTAAGTCGTCGCCAATCATGTACGACTTGTAATAGGTTGCTTTCTTCAGTATCTGCATACCCTCGTTTTCCTCAAGTTCTATCAATGCCCTCATAATATCGACTTCGAACTCCTGGACAGCCCCTGTATCAATAAGGCTTTGGCAGCGAGGACATAGGACGCCGCTCTTAACACAGACGTAGTCAAGTGGTATCTGTACCGAGACGCCTCACCCCACAAGAGACCAGCGCTTCTAAACCAAGCTAGCACGCTACTAGCCGCGCTGGCGGGCTCAAACAGCCACCTACATCCGCTACGAGAGACACCCCACCGCTCCCTATATAATCCTAATCCCCAGCCTCGTAGGGGAAACAATAGAACAAGGGAAACAAGTCCCACCAAGAGAAGGACCAAAGCATATAAACCAGAACCCCATAGCTAGGTCTTCTACAAGTGGAGACCCTCCCGAAACGGAGGGATGGGCCGGTAGCTCAGCCTGGAAGAGCGCTCGGTTGGCATCCGAGAGGTCCCGGGTTCAAATCCCGGCCGGTCCACCACCCCC
>JALVHV010000047.1 GCA_027028845.1 Pyrodictiaceae archaeon
ATTGTGGCTCCAACAGGGTTTGGCAAAACAGAGGCAGCGCTACTCCCAATACTTTCACGAATGGTTGAAGAACAACCGGAACCCGTTTCGGTACTCTACATTACGCCGCTTCGTGCACTCATAAATGATCTCTATGAGCGGATTAGCTGGTGGGCAGAGCAACTGGGCTTCATTGTAGCGCGTAAGCATGGTGACGTTTCTCACGCTGAGAGGGCTCGTCGTTTACGGAAAGTTCCACATATCCTTATAACAACGCCTGAGAGCCTTGAGATAGACCTTGATTGGGCTTCTCGTTTCCGTGTACATTATCGTAACCTTAAATGGGTGATAATAGACGAGGTTCATGAAATAGTCTCTTCTAAGCGTGGCGTGCAATTAGCTGTGCTTCTCGAGCGTTTTAGAAAGCTTGCTGGCGATTTCCAGCTAATAATGATATCAGCTACAATAGGCAAGCCGGAGGTAATTGCAGAAGCCTTCAAGGGTAGCTCGAAGAGAAAAATAAGTGTTATTAGTGTTGATAAGCGCAAAAACATTAAGATAACGATAGATTATGTTGACTCGCCAAGTACCGAGTTCTGGAAGAAGTCGGCAGAGAAGCTACTAGAGCACATGGAGCCCCTTACACTAGTATTTGTTAACTCGAAACATGTTGCAGAGAGACTTCACGAGGAAATAGAGAAGAAGGGAATAGATGGAGTAGTTGTACACCACGCATCAATCTATGGTGAAGAGAGACAGAGAATAGAGAGAATGGCGAAGCAAGGAAAAATAAAAATGATAATAGCTACTAAGACTCTCGAACTCGGCATTGATATAGGCTCCGTCAAAAAAGTTATATTATTTAGGCCAACAGGCACGGTCTCATCGCTTATACAGAGACTAGGTAGAAGCGGGCACAGCATTGAAGGAGACATTAGAGGCGTAATAATAACAACTGATAAAGTAGAGCTTCTCGAGGCGCTTTCAGAGGCTCGGCTCGCTATAAGGGGCGAGGTCGAGCCCCCACGTCTTCCGAGGAAACCACTCGATATGATAGCACGGGCCATTATAGGCATGGCGCTCTCAGGCATGTACACAGTAGATGAGGCATATGAAACACTAAGAGAAGTGAGCTACTTTAAAGACCTCTCTAGGGAGGAATTTGATCATCTCATAAAGTACTTGATAGAGAACAAGATGATTAAGATTAATGGCGAAAACAAGGTAGTTCCAGGCTCACAGTTCTACAGAATATGGCGCTTTGATGCAGGAGATACGAGCAGGTATAGCTGGTGGGTACACAACTTCTCAGAATTCTTTACAACAATAGGCGAGAAAAAAGCATACATAGTTAAAACAGTTGATGGAAAAACAGTGGGTGAGCTAGACTCTGAGTATGTTATGAGGCTTCTTAGAGTCGGGCAGGTTCTTCGCCTTGGAGGTAAGAACTGGCAAGTAATAGACATAGATGAGCACACAAACAGGGTGACAATAACAGAGGCAAGTACTGGGACAGCGGCAGTACCCTTCTGGAAGGGACAGGGACCGCAAGCATCTAGCCTCGTTATAGGAGAGCTAGAGAAGGTTCTAAGTGAGCTACATAATGGTGGTGTAAAGCTCCCAGCAGGTATAGAGCTCACACAAGACGCAAAGAAAGCAATGATGGAGCTAGAGGAAGAGGTTCGCAAGTATCGGTATCCTCATCCAAGCTCTAGGAGAATAATTGTTGAGCAACTAGCCGACGAGATAGCCTACATGGTGCTTGCACCAGAGCCGGCGGTGAGAACACTCGCTTATATAGTGATGCTAGAGATGTACAGGGAGAACTCTGAGACATATACAAAGATAACGCACTATGGCTTCGCGGTACCCTCAAAGATACTAAGCTTTGACCCTATGAAGTTCCTAGCATCTCTGGAGAGAGAAGAGTTTGAAGAAAGGGTACGCGAAGCAGCTGAGAGATCACCCTTCTTCGTGGAGACTGTGCACAATATACAACTAGTATTTGGTATAACACGTAAACTGCTTCCCAGCGATATGCTCGTATACAAAGAGGCTATACGCCAAACCATAGAGAACTACTTCGACCCCATAAATGCATGGAGAATAATTGAGGGCTTGAAGAAGGGAGACATAAAAGTAAGCATTAACACTAGTAGGACGAGCATCTATGCCCGCACATTGGTTAAAGAAGCACCTGAGAAGCCATGGATAGGTAATGTACAAGATCTTGTAGCAGAAGTACTAAAAGGCATGGCGTTCACCGCTGAAGAGCTTTCAGAGGCGCTAGGACTCCCAATAGATATCATAGAGTCGGCGTTACGCTCAATGAAGATGCCGGGTTCGCGGTATAGGGTATTCAGCTTCATAGACGTTGATACTGGCGAGGAGAGATGGGCCCTAGTAGAGGACGCTGAGGAGATAGCATCCTCAGAGGAATTCTCGTCGTCGTTCACTCCGCAGAACAAAGACACGCTATACCTAATGCTCGTTAAGAGCGAGACTGGAAGCTTGGTTCATGTAGTTGCGAGAGTAATTGATGTAATGAATAACCCAGAGACCATTATTAAGCAAATACCCTTCGAGGAAATATACGAGCTCAAGGTAATGCCACTAACGAGCTACTATGAAGGCAAGCCTATAAAATACCAGCTGGTCCCTAGGAAAATAGCTCCCCTGCTACTGCTAAACGCTGCAGCAATTACGCAGAAGATAGAAGTATCGAACCTATTAATATAAGAGTTGACGCGGCTTCATAGTCATGTGGGAGTGCGATGAAGATCGCCGCGACACTGAGTAAGTGATGAGGGTCCGTGTTTCAGAGCATAACTTTTTCTTAGGCCAGTATTTTGTGCTAGTGATGAGAACTCGCCCGTCAATGACCATTTTATTCCTAGAATATGAGGGATGAAGACGTTATCCCCGGCTGAGGAGAGGATAAAGGCGATGACAAAGATATATACTTACATAATTGTTACGATGAGTGTCAAGCAAACAGCCTCAATGGCTAATCTTCTCGCCATATTATCGGAAAACGAGTCTATAGAGCTAATAGATCATGATGAAGCTACACGTAGAGTAATAGTGCGCGCTCCACCCAGTGAGGCAGGTTACTTAGAACTGTTAGTGAATAAGTATGCGTCGTCTGCCAGCTTTGAGGTAAAGGCTAGCATAAAGAAAAGCATCAGTTCAAAATACTTGGCACAGCTCGGAGCAAAGTATGTGAGACACAAGAGACTGCTCTTTTACTGGAACTGTAACGGCGGAGCAGTATTCGGGGAGCAAAAGCCCCGTTCAAGAATACTGCTCAAGTATTGTAGAGAAGCAAGTGGTATAGATCCTGCAATGATACCCTACAGTCTCTGTAGCTTCAACCCATTTGAGCAAAGGATAACTAATATTCTAGAAAAGGCAAGACAATGCTTCACCAAGTTTGTTGATAAGCTTAGTCGTAATGTTCCCTCCAGTACTAATTAGCTTTATATTAGTGGGGCAAGAACGTCTACGAGCGGAAAAGAGCAGGGGTGGCAGTATGGCGTCAGCCGAGAACGTCGTGGTCATTGGTAAAAAACCTGTTATAGATTATGTGCTTGCCGCTATTCTTCTCTTTAACGAGGGATACGACGAGGTAATAATAAGGGGACAGGGTTCAAATATAAGCAAAGCCGTTGATGTATACAATGCGCTTGCTCATAGGCTACAGGATGGTGTTGAGATAGTAAAAATAAATATTGATAGCATAGAGAGAGGGCGCCGATTAATACCAGTAATAGAGATAATCGTGAGACGTAAGATAGCATAGCAGTTAACATATAAATAGCTGGTTGGTGTACTCCTACCTATCCTCATATAGTTATCATATGAGTTACTTCAGTAATTGCATTTATTCTATCTCGTCTTTATCCTTATTAAGACGTACTCTTACCAAATAATGGTATAGTAAAGAGTTGCTGGCGTCGTAGGCGAGGTGCATGGAGCAAGTAACTAGCGTCACTGTGCTAGAAAGGGTTATAGTTGCTCTCTTATCCGGGATGCTGATCGGCATAGAGCGTGAAAAAGCAAGGGTTGCTGCTCTAACTCAGCGAAGGAAGCGCTCCCGTATCGGTGTCGAGGAACTAGTAGTTAAGGAGTTCCCTGGTCTTCGCACGTTTAGTCTTCTTGCAGTCTATAGTGCGCTTGTGGGAGTCTTTATAGATGCAGGGACAATTAGCGGCATTGAGGCATCTCTGCTTATTCTCGGATTCGTCCTTGTTGTCTCGATCTTTGCTGCCTATAGGCTCCTTGTAACACGGATAGCTGGTATAACGACAGTAATAGTTATGATGGTTGATTTCGTGATAGGGCTTCTAGCGGGCCTCGGGTACATATTAATTGCTGCTAGTATTGCAGTACTAACTACCTTTGTCCTGGCAATAAAGCTTCCAGCGGAGAGATTTGTTGGCAGAATAAGCTATGAGGAGCTGCTCTGGGCACTTGAGCTCGGCGTAATATTGATGGTTATTGGACCATTCTTCATATCCTCTAATTTACGCTTCTACGGTATAAGCCTTAAAAGTCTCTACTTATTCTTCGTCCTCGTTCTCCTAACATCCTATATAGGTTATATAGCGGCGAAGATCAAGGGTAGTGAAGGCTTCGCGTATGCAGCTCTCTTTGGCGGGATAGCCAATAGTGAAGCGACGCTATCTGCTCTTTTGTCAATAGCTACCGGTGAGATACGTAGAATGGTGGCCTTCGATGTCACTATTCTTACGAATACAGCTATGCTTCTTCGGAACGGATTCATAGCATTCATAGTAGTCTACCTTGTATCAAACGGGGTTATTGCCCCTAAGGTAGCGCTTTCACTGTTCCTTGCATTTGCTTTCTCATCGCTGCCAATACTTTATTCTTGGCAGAGACTAGTTTCTCTGCGCACCGAGCAGCCTCTTGTACAGATAGAGAACCCGTTGAGATTTAGCACTGCTTTCAAGATGACTATGTTCTACCTGGTTATGGCGTTTACTGCTTATTTGCTTCGCCATATAGGCTCCTTTGGGCTAGCATTAGTCGTTGTCATAGGAGGCTTTGTATCAAGTAGTGC
>JALVHV010000048.1 GCA_027028845.1 Pyrodictiaceae archaeon
AGGAGTGCTTGGTCCTCGCTGCGTGGAGGATATGACAGCCTTTAAGGAGTGTGTCGAGAGGCTCCGCGGAACAAGGGAATACAGAGTACTAGGAAGGTTCCTCGACGAGAACCCGGAGAACCGAATAGTCTACCTAGGAGACGACGGCATATTAGCCCGTGCCTACGGGGACCGGGTCCTAGACCTTTACGGTTCAAGGACCAGGCTCCGTTGCAGAGAATGCGGGCATCGCTGGTGGATAGACCGTGGTAAGCAGTGTCCCCGCTGTGGCTCAACAAGCTACGAGCCAGACTATACGTCTCCCGGGGAGAGGCCTCCGCAGAAGAAGATACTGGAGGCACTATACGAGATAACTAGCAGCGATGAAGCATACTTCGTGGAGCCCAAGAACCCGCCAGAGCTAATAGAGCTACTCCTACTACTCATCGCTCTCAAGTTCACCGACAAGGTAACAGTTATTGGAGAACCACCTAATCGCCTAAGAACCCTAGTAAAAGTAGAGAGCTCCCTCAACGTAGTCCTCGAGAACAATAAGCAATAATAGATACTATCGGGTATAGCTTCCTCGGCCAAGCCACCGAATATAGCTATGTCGAACCCCCTTACCATGTTACTACTTCTCTTGAGCGATCAATGACGCAGCCGACTTCCTCGCCCGTACCTATGACCGAGACCGGGGTACCGAGCCTATCCTCTACCTTTTCTATCCACTTCCTCGCCTCCCTCGGCAGCTTCTCCCATGACTTGGCGCAGCGGGTCTCGGGGAACAACTTGTCCAGCTTAGTAATGGCTATATCGGTCGCGGAGTTTGCTTTAACAGCCCTAGCTGCCAGCTCGTAGTTAAAGGCAGCTACTCTCCTAGGTCTACCAGTAACGGTGCCATACTCCATCCATCCAAGCTTCTCCGCCTCCTCGCGACTAATCTCGCCGGGCAAGGGGCCCGCACCCACGCGGGTAACATACGCCTTAAACACGACAGTAACCCTGTCAACGCTGCGCGGCCCAAGCCCAATCTCGCTAAGAGCAGCAGCCGCAGTCGTGTCGCGGCTAGTCACAAAGGGATAGGTGCCGTGATATAGGCTAAGCCAATACCCCTGCGAAGCCTCCACTAGGACCAGCTCGCCGCGCTCAACAGCTTCTAGGAGCAAGGCCTGAGTATCAGCAAGGAACCGTCTTAGGACAGTATAGTCGCGGGCTAGGCGGAGGCGGCGAAGAACCCGATCAACCATCGCGGCCCCTACACCAGTACCCGTTGAGCCTATGTGGGACATGAGGTAGTCGTTGCTCCTCTCGCTCTCAACGTGCTCCCTCGTAATTATCCCAGTCATCTCGTCAACGAGGAGCCGGCTAGCTACCCCCAGCTCTTCTGTCTCGCGGAGCAACACTTCTAGAGAAGCGAGGGCCCCACGAGCAACTACGAGCCTTGTCTCGGGGTTCACGAACCCGGAGGGAACTATTCTCAGCTTGTACCTCTGCCCCCGGTATACAACGGTGTGGCCAGCATTAGTTGCACCTGTGCGTACAGCGTAGGATGGGTTCTCGGCTAGGGAGAAATAGGCAGCTATCTTGCCCTTACCCTCGTCTCCGAAGAACCCGCCTACAACTATATGTAG
>JALVHV010000049.1 GCA_027028845.1 Pyrodictiaceae archaeon
ATGGGCGTCTCTACGTAGCGAAGGGCTGATCTGGGTTGCTCGAGGCATATACTCCGAGTCTTAGCCTATTCATTAGGGACTTCCTGGTATCGATACCGCTGGCTGGCTGGGTTCTCTTCGCGGTCCATGGCCTTGCTAAGTGGAGCTATCACTGGGGCTCCAGGAAGTGGGGCGAGGGGGTAGGAATCTATATAGCTAGGAAGGTTATCCACATGGCGGCAGGGGGCTTCGTGGCCCTCCTCGTACCGTTCCTGTTCCACGAGCCCTGGGTTCCCTTCCTGCTAGGATTGCTGCTAGCGCTCTACGTCTACCTACCACATAGGACTGGTAGGCTAATGTACTGGTTCCAGGACCCGAGCAACATAAGCGAGGTATACTACTGCTTGAGCTGGTCACTAGCAGTCCTCATCGCCTGGCCCATAAGCGTGTGGCTAGCAGTATTCCCTCTATTCCTAATGAGCTTCGGCGACGGGGTAACCGGGATAATTAGGGGGATTAGGCAGAGGAGGAGGGTAAAGAGCTGGGACGGCACCCTCGGCTTCATGGCCGTCTCTATCCCAGTCGGCGCAGTGTTGTTCGGCGCTGTAGGCGCATTAACAGCTTTCATCGCCGCGCTTATAGAGAAGCACGGCCTCATAGACGATAATATTAGCGTGCCCCTCGTGAGCCTAGCGATACTCTTGCTAGCCCACTGGGCCGGGTTCATAACCCTCTAGGAAAGAGTCGATGAACCTGGCTACGAGGCGGGCACGGTCCCGGGGAGAGCGCTTCTCCGGGACAACATAGACTGCTGCACCGAGCCTAGCTGCTAGGCTAGAGACTCTGCGTATAAGGCTCCTCGAGTACCTCTGGGCACGTAATAGGTCCTCCCACCTGACCCTATCCCCAGCGTAGGAGACTGGTCTCTCAAGCACGAATACGAGAACAGGAGCGTCTTCCAGCAACGCCTCCGCCAGTCTGTCTAGCTCCCCTGGGTAGCTAGTGCCATCCGCCTCCATGTATGCAAGCGGCGCCTCGACACCATAGTCGAGGATAACTATGTCTGCCCCGGCCTCCTTGCACCGTTGTAGCCCGTGAACCTGGTGCCCGAGAATCATGTACTCGATGAGGCTCCTCGGCGCCAAGTACCACTTCCCAAAGAGCTTGCCAAGAACGCTGGCAACCTCCCTACTAGAGTCATGGACTATGCAGACACTTAGCCCCCGGGACCGCAGCAGCTCAGCTAGTAGCTCAGCTACACTAGATTTACCTACACCAGGGCCGCCCTCTAGCACCACGTAGAGCCTCGGCAACTCCCCTAATACACCTCTTCTCGGCGAAGCATTCCTATCCTCCCGAGGGGCTCCTTGATAGCCCTATGGTTCTCGGGAAGGGGTACTACTTATTTATGCAGAGCCTATATAGTAATACTTAGGAGCGTGGTCTCCTGTGCCGAGTACAGCGACGACACGCCGACAGCTCTGCGCAGGACTAGAGACGGAGGCATACATAGCCGGCAAGCTCATCCGGGTACCAAAGCACAGCCCAGTGATAGAGGCCTATGGCTCCATAGAGGAGGCCGAGGCGCTGCTTGCACGGGCCCGGCTAGGCCTAGAGACACG
>JALVHV010000050.1 GCA_027028845.1 Pyrodictiaceae archaeon
TCTCGGCCCCTGCGTAGTCCTCGGAGCCTACTAGTTGCCCGACCTCGCTCGAGGCGTAGGTCTGGAGAGCGAAGCTCGGCATGTAGGCGAAGGACTCTATCCTTATACCCACGGTGTGAGCAGCTAGCGCTGCTGTGCCGCACCTCGCCACGGCTCCTAGGTAGAAGTAGTTGCCCCCGGCGAACAGCATTCGCTCAACCATGGCTGGTAGCCCTACCCTTATCACGCGGTAGGCCTGACCACCTGGGAGCCCAAGTGTTACCGGGAAGCCCAGGCTCTCCCTACCCCGTGCAAGCATGTAAGCTGCGCCGGCAAGGTTCCCGATGTTGCTGGCAAGGGCTGCGCCCGCTACACCCATACCAGCCCAGAATATCAGCACGGGGTCAAGAATAGCATTCGTTACCACGGTTACCACGCTTCCCCAGAGAACACCCATGTTAGCCCCCACGGCCCGGTAAGCCGCATCCATCACCATTATCAACGCGTTGAACGGGAGCCCAGCAAGCAACACGGCCAAGTAGAGGGTAGCCGTCTCGGCTGTAGCCTCGTTGCTGGAGACGAAGCCCGTTAGGAGAGGCGCCGCCAATACCCCCGCTATGCCCAGCGGTAGGGAGACGAGGAGCGAGGCAACAATGGTCTCCCCGAGGATCCTCGATGCAAGGTCTAGCCTCTTAGCCCCATAGGCCTGGCTAACCACGACCATGGCCCCGACATAGAACATGGCAAGGACAGTGGTTAGGAGCCACTTAACATACCCGCCAGCACCAACACCCGCCAAGGCTACCGCGCCGAGCCTCGACACAAAGAACATATCAGTAACGTTGAGGATGCTAAACGTTGCCTCAGCCACTACCAGGGGCCAAGCCTCCCTCATAACCCTAGCAACTACCCGAGCCAGCTCCCCCACAGCCATATCAGCAGCACCAAGGCAGCGAGGAACCTACTAACTCGTAGGCAGCGTGGAAGAAGTACTCCGCCAAGAAGCCCTAGGCACGGCTTTGCGGAGCTATGCCTAGCCTAGACCCGTGCTCGGTACAACATTATCCGCATAGGCCCCTGTATCAGCGTGGGCTATTATCGCTATGGCTAGGTGGTACCTGCTCCTGTACAGCTCCGGGGCCCGGGTTCCTTGTTACTAGTAGGGAGAACTTATCTAGGAAGGAAAACCATCTATACGTGTATGTGCGAGGACAGACGTGTCCGCAACCTTTACTGCCCGTACCCCGAGGAGGCTAGCCGAGAAGATGAAGAGGCATAGCGAGACCAACTGGAGCAAGGTAGCGAGGAAGAATATCGAGGAATACCTAGAGCGCCTAGAAGAGGCAAAGACACGGGTAACCGCGGCAGAGCTGCTAGAGGAACTAAGAGAAATGGGCCTAGACGAGGAGCAGCTAGAACCCCTCGGGCCCGATAGGGAGAGAAAGCTCTACGAGGAAATGGTGAAGAAGGAGTGGAAGAGGCTACCATAACATAGGTCTGGTAGAACAAAGTAATATATTATGAAAAACTCGGAGATATTCATATTAATCTTGCAAGGAGAAAATTTGAGGTATATTAGTGAAACATGTTAATAAAACTGAATGATACATAACTCTAGATAGTTTAAGTGCCATCTAGACTTCATTGTTACTATACCAGTTGAGCCTCATGGTTTTATTAAAGATGGGTCTAAGGCCAGCTCCATGAACATCGCTAGAAGCGCAAAAATGATTTTAGTGATTTACAACGTTATTCATTGTAGAAGTATTACATGCCTTTAGTGTCTTTATAACTTCACTATATAGTATGCAGATTCCCCTTTCAATGTTATCGCTTATTTTATGACAGTCAAAGTGCATAGATATATTATGAATTGTTGAAGTATTTTTAAGCTTTTCTGCAATATTCTTAACTTTATTAAAGATCTCTTTTCTTTTCTTAAAACGTTTTTTCATTTCAGGATTCTGAAGTATGCTTGCTAAGTGCTGATCCAGTTCCGCAATAATGTCTTCAGGTGGTTTCCAAAATACTAATAGTATAATGCTATTTTTACATCTATAGACTTTAATATTTCTATTATCACATATTATTTTACAGCGATATTTTTCCATAAAAACTTCAAGAGCTTTACGGAGGCTTTTATTGTATTCTCTATCGATTACTAGGAATCTTATGATAGAAAAATTATCTTTTATTTTATCTTTACTGGTACTTGTTATTTTATGTATATCGGATAAGCATACAGTTACTCCTTGACAATGTTTTGGTTTTCTTTCATTATGAAGCGTTATGCTAATTAGGTATGCAATTGCTTCGTTAAGATAGCATTCACCTATGTATAAAGTAAGAGTATTGGGCGGAATTATAATGGTGTTTGTCAAAGCTTGACTCTACCTAATGTATTATTATGCTAATATACCGTCCTCTACTAATTGCTCTATGTAGTCAAGGTGTTGACTAATTATGCTATCAAGATCTTCCAGTCTTTCGGCTAGTTGTTCAACATTGACCCGGTACATCCTTGTATATGATTGAGCATCACGATACATGTAATATACGTATACGTTGTGCCTATTTCTTATGTTATATTCCCATAGGACTTGGGCTAACTTTCCGCTATGTGTCGTTATGATGACTTTGTTACCTTTGTTAATTGATTCATGGATCTTCTCAGCGAGGTAATTAAATGCAACTGGATACATATGAGCTTCAGGTTCTTCAATCATTATTATGGGTGTTATATCGAGTTCTATATCTAGAGTTTGTATTCTTTTGTTGATGGGTTTAGTTGCAAGAAGGGCTGTAAGGCCATAGAGTAGTCTAAGAACAGTGTCACTTATGCTCGAAGCTCCAATTTCTTTTTCGTGATCGAAGAAAGCTAGTCTTCCATCACTAAGTGGCTCTACTCTAATTCCACTTAGCTCCTCTATGATATTATTTATTTCTTTAAGTGTGTTATCATTAACGTATAAGAGGCGGGATATATTAGTTGCTCTTTCATCAAGATATGATATTGGGTAAGGAGCCCCTGTTCTTCCACTTATAATATTATCTATGGCTCTAAGGCGATCAAATCCGTAAAGTCGGGGCGCATAAATTCTTATTCTACCCTTTTCTCGCATAATTCGTTTCAGTGCTTCTCGTTCTAGCTTTGTCTCTATGTCTTTCTCTGTATGAAGGGATGTGAGAAAACCATACATAAAAGAGAGAAGTTTATCTAGTTCCTTATCTTTTGTAAGGAGTTTAATTTCCCTTTCAATAGCATTATATTCGCTATATAATCTCGTCTTGACGGAGGTTATTTTCTCGTGCTGTATGCTTAGACTTAGTAATACAATATTAGGGTCATCACTGCAATCTATTGATGCTTGTATATTCTCTATGCTTACTGCTGCTTTCCTATTTCCTCGTAATCTATTTAAGAAATCATTACAGCTTAAGCCTCTTACGTAGGTATTAAGCTTACCAACAGTTGTTGCTGTGCTACGTTCGCCTATTTCAGGCTCTAAACTTGTCTTAATTATATATCCAATCATCATGAGTGATTCAAGTAAATTACTTTTTCCGCTTGATGGAGGCCCTATGAATATAGTTAAATCCCCTATATCTATCTTAATTCTATCCATTGATTTAAATCCATTTACCACAACTTGCATGCTATAACGGACCCTAATATAGCTCTAGGGGCTTGCCTCTTATAAATTAATAAATTAACTCATTGCATAGTCATTCGGAAAATAAGAGTAGAAGAGGCTTTTTATCTATGTTTCAACGGCTAATATACTTTAGACTAGTGTTAATCCTTGTCCCCTCAAATGAAAGATTTCCGAGAATTATTTTTATTTGGAGATAATTGTTTATTTAGAGCCTAGTAAGCACGAGAAATAGGGATAGTTATGGGTTCTCGGCGTGTAGAGGTTGAGGCCAAGATAGTTCTCCCGAGCTGCGACCTGCTAGGAGTCGTTGAGGAGAGGCTGCGGGGCCTCGGCGCTGTGCACGAGGAGAGCGTGATCGAGGAGGATACTTATTATCAGCACCCGTGCCGGGACTTCGCTGAGACCGATGAGGCTCTCCGCATCAGACAAGTAGATGGAAGATACGAGCTCACGTATAAGGGGCCTAAGCGGGTCATAGATGGCTCCAAGGCCCGCGAAGAAATAACCATACAGCTCCCCAGCGCCACACAGATGGCTAGGCTGCTCGAGGCCCTAGGGTTCCGCCCGGTAGCCGTTGTGCGTAAGCACCGAGACTACTACAGGCTAGGAGACATAGCTGTCAGCCTGGACAAGGTAGAGGGGCTGGGCTGCTTCCTCGAGGCAGAGTACCGCGGCGAGAAGGGCCCCGAGGAGGCGGCGAGAGCCATAAGGGAGACCCTAGAGAAGCTCGGCGTATCGGGCTACGAGTCAACCACGAAGTCCTACCTAGAGCTAATCCTAGAGGCTAGGAAGGCTGCTTAGTCTCCCCCATAGGGCTTGTCTACTCTATTGCCTAGTCCGTGGCGGCATAGCCGGTATATTCCCTCGTTTCTCTATTATCCTAGTCCTGGGGTTGGCTAGCTAGTTGCGCGTAATCATGGTGTCCCGGGCTCCCCCGGCCTTCTGCGGCATAGCTGAGTACGCTAGCATGCTCCTCGAGGCTCTCCGGAGGAGACATGGTGTTGAGGGCTTCTTTGTCTCGACAAGAGTAGTGGGCAGCACCGATACCTATACAGAGCCCTATAGCGGCGCAGAGGTCTACCAGTGCTTCACAGAGGACGGTGGCTACCGCGGCATACTCGCCTGCGTCTCCCTACTAGACCCCGGACCCGACACGGTTGTCCATGTGCAGCATGAGTACAGCATATTCAGGAGCAACGAGGAGTTCATAGACGCCCTCACGAGGCTAAGGAAGCTACTAGGCGAGAAGGGGGCAAGGCTCGTAGTAACGCTGCACACAGTCGCGCACCCCATTATCCACCCCGACCGCGTAGAAACACAGCTAGCAATCGGCAAGCTAGCAGACGCGGTAATAGTCCACTCGAGACTCATGGAG
>JALVHV010000051.1 GCA_027028845.1 Pyrodictiaceae archaeon
ACCTCTGTAGCCTAGCCGGAGCTTGAGGCGATTAAGATAAGCTTTTTAGTCCTTCGGGGCAAGCCTCTTGTCCCCGGTGGGCTGCATGGCGCTCAACGCGAAGCTCTTGATGATAAGCCTCAGCTTGTTAGTATTAGGCTTCCTAGCAGGCGTGGCTCACGCCCAGGGAACAGCCGAGGCAAAGGCATATGGTGCAGCTATAGCCATGGGTCTTAGCGCTATTGGTGCTGGCTACGCAATAGGTAAGGCTGGTGCAGCTGCCAGCGCAGCAACAGCGGAGAAGCCAGAGGTATCGGGCAGGCTACTAATCTACCTAGTACTCGGCGAGGGTATCGCTATCTACGGCCTACTAATAGCTATCCTAGTGCTATTCGCGCTGAAGTAATACAAACAAGACTAGATGAAACCCGTCACACAACGGCTCGAGTATTTTTAATACAAAAGGATAAGGCATCAATCAAAGTCCTTTTCTGCAACACCCCTCAACGCAAGCAACACGTCTTAACTACCCCGGGACCTCTATAGCCCCTAGCAACGGTGTAGGCTAATGACAAAGGAGATTCCTCGTAAAAAATGGCGGGAAGAATTTTCGCGATGGTTTGACTGGGTATTGGAGGAGGCTGGCATCTACGACTATGGTCGTTACCCTGTAAAGGGTATGGGTATATGGCTTCCCTACGGGTTCCAGATACGGCGAAGAGTAATAGAGCTCATAAGAAGTGTTCTGGACTCGGCTGGTCACGAGGAGGTCCTCTTCCCGTTATTGATTCCGGAGACGCTTCTACGGAAGGAGAGTGAGCACATAAGAGGATTCGAGGGAGAGGTCTACTGGGTAACACATGGCGGCAAAGAACCGCTGGATATACGCCTCGCTCTTAGGCCTACTAGCGAGACTAGTATATCCTATATGGAGAGCTTCTGGATTAAGAGCTACAAGCAGCTCCCCAAGAAGTACTACCAGATAGTCAGTATATTCCGTTACGAGACGAAGGCAACTAGGCCCCTGATAAGGCTGCGCGAGGTAACAACGTTCAAGGAGGCACACACCGTTCATGATAGCTTTGAGGACGCTGATAGACAGGTAGCGGAGGCCATAGAGCTCTATAAGAAGATATTCGACGAGCTCGGCATACCCTACGTGATAAGTAGGAGGCCTGAGTGGGACAAGTTTGCGGGAGCCCTTTACACAGTCGCGTTTGACACCGTTATGCCGGATGGAAGGACACTCCAAATAGGCACAGTTCACCACCTTGGACAGAACTTCACAGTGCCTTTCGAGATAAGGATACAGCTAAGAGACGAGACCCTTGACTATGCTTGGCAGACTAGCTATGGTCTCAGCGATAGGGTTGTCGCGACGCTGATAGCTATTCATGGCGATGACCGTGGAGCCGTTATACCCCCTAATGTGGCACCTATACAGGTAGTCATTGTGCCTATACCAGCTGGTAGTGAGGAGGATAGAAGGCTGGTGAACGAGTATGTTGAGAAGGTTGCAAAGATGCTCCGTGAAGCAGGAATAAGGATACACGTTGATGACCGCGATGATGTAAGACCTGGTAGAAAGTTCTACGAATGGGAGGCCCGTGGCGTACCTCTCCGCATAGAGATAGGGCCGCGTGAAGCACGCTCAAACAAGGTAATGGTTGCTAGGCGCGATACCTTCGAGAAAATAGAGCTTGGGCTGGAGGGGCTCCCGGAGAAGCTTAGAGAACTCATGGAGGATGTTAGGAAGAATCTAAGGGAACGTGCCTGGAACTGGCTCCGGACGAGAGTAAAGCGTGTCGAGAGCATCGAGGAGGCTAAGAGAATTCTAGAAGAGGAGAGGGGTATTGTTGAGCTGCCCTGGTGTGGGCGAGAAGAGTGTGGACTCAAGCTAGAAGAGCTAGTTGATGCTGGCGTACTTGGCTCGCCTCTAGAGAGACCTGACTGGGTTAAGGGGAAACGCTGCCCCGTATGCGGCCGACCCGCCGTGACAAGTATAAGGCTTGCAAAGAAGTACTAGACTCCCCTAGCTCCAGGTACGTGCGCAGCGCTTTTTCGAGCACCCGGCCAATATCACTGTGGCCCTCCTGTCTCGCTATTTCCTCAAGAACCTTTGCCTCATCTTCCTCTAGGACTACTGCTACGAGGACTTTCGCCACCGGGCTCTCCCCCGGGTAAAACTACTAGTGGTGGTACTACCCTAACAAGCTACTAGCCCCTAGCCTGACAGGCGAGACCAATTAACTCAATGGACGAGACTACCACTAGTGTTACCAGGTCCTCCACCAGCTTCGCGAAGAAGCTGTAAAGTATAACGAAACAAATTAATTATGAGGGAATACCAAGAAGTGTAGACTCTTAGCTTGTTGCTCTCCTTGGTAGAAAAGGCTAAGTAATAGGAGCTCAGCGGCCTGGCTCCGCCCATCCCCCACGCGGGGCTCTAGGCCGCTTTTAACCCTCATCACGGCTCCAACAACTACGTAGTAAGCATAGCTTCACTCTCTTATACTCTGTACACCCTAGCTAGTACCATTACGGGGCTTCCCGAATAGAGGTGCAACGCGGAATGGGGCTTAAGAAGGCCTGGCTTCTTAGTGGCTATCGCTTCGATAAAGAGGAGAAGAGCATAGCGGTCCTCCCAGTGGGAAGCTTTGAGAGGCACGGAGACCACCTACCTCTTGGAACAGATACTATCGAGGCCGAATATGTTGCAGAGAAGGTTGCAGAGAAGCTGGGCGCGCATCTCTACCCTCCTATTTGGTATGGTTGCTCTCGGTCGCTTGAGCGCTTCCCTGGAACCATTAGTATAGACGAGGAACGATTCAGAGCCTACGTAGAGGACGTGTTAAGGGGTCTTGCCCGCAACAAGTACAAGCTCATACTCATTGTTAATGGGCATGGAGGCAACACGAACGTGCTAAAGCTAGCCGCTAAGCGAGTAAGCAGCGAGACCGGTGTCACGATAGTTATTGTTGATTGGTGGAGGGATGTGGCCCAGGAGAAGCGAAGACAACTATTCAGTTCACCTGGTCATGCCGGCGAGGACGAGACAAGCGCGATGCTTCACATAGTCCCAGAGTACGTGGACATGGATAAGGCAAGGGACTACGAAGCTCCCTGGTTCCCCAAGTTATCAACCTACTCGCCTAGACTAGAGGAGCTACTGTACCCGGAGGCGGTACTAGGAAAAGCATCCCAGGCGAGTGCCGAGAAGGGGAGGGAATGGCTAGGGACAGTGATAGACGAGATAACAAGTATAGTCAAAGAGATATACGAGAAGCTAGTCAAGCGCGAACAGCACCAAGCCTAAGAGCATTAATATAGGCAGCCACGTGGCTCGCAAGATAACTACACGGGCCAATAGAGTAAGACTCGTCTACCTCGCTTAGAATCCTCGCTGGGGGATCAAAGTAGCTACCGAGAACAAGTACAAGCCTCCCCCTAAGAACACTTGGTCTTATTAGGTCTCCTTTTTCACTTAGAGCTATCAAGTGATACTCATTCTTTCTCAGCAACCGCATAACGTATACCAGTGAGGCATCGTTTACAAGAACGCATTCTTCGCCGCGGAGACTACGTAGGAATAAAGGAGCCACTTCGCGCTCGTAGAGAGCCTCCCTGGGCATACACTTCCCATATAAAGCCACGAGTTTCCCTTGTTCCCCGTTCTCACCGGAGTCTAGGAACACGAGTAGCGCTGAGTCTTGGAGAAGCACGCCGCCGGGATAGAGAGCGGATAATACAATACGGGGAATAACGTCAAGTCTCTTGTAGTTAACTAGTCCCTTCCAGCTACGGGGAAGCCTGCTCCCAGGATCCCTGCTGTAAACAAGCCATATGAAGCCATGTTTCTCGGCGAGTTCTGTTACTAACTCCTTTGCATCCAAGGCTCCTTAGACCTTTCCTAGACGGGCTAGTAGGCTGAGACGTGTATTACGAAAAGTGCTAAGGGGGACCTAGGCATGGTAGAAGGGTTTACCGGTGGTCTGGGCAAAAAGGAGAAGATTTGATCTATGCGGGTGCTAGATTACGGGTCCTCTTACGGCCTTCCTCTCTTCCTCGGGTCTTACTTTGACTAGGCCGTAGTGCACGGCGCAGCTTATGCAGTAGCACTTCTCAACGGGGTATCTCATTATTATTGCTCCCTTCTTTTCGAGCTCCCGCGCTAACTGTGGGTCTATGGGTGTGTACATCTTTGTTATACAGATAGCCTTGTCTCTTGGCACTAGTCTTCCACAGTTATCACATTGTACTAGTCTCGTTCTGCCCTTGGAGCCCTTGTGTCTTCCCCTATTCTGCCTCTTCTTAGGCATCTCGCAAGCCCCGTGCATAGTTCCTAGCGAGTAGCGCCTATTTATCTGAGCCGCTCAGCGCCACAAGGGCCGGGCTATGAGTGTAGTGATACGTGTCCATGGATGTGTTTATTACGCGTAGCTGGTATAATCGCTAATAGAGAGGCCTAGGAGCCCGTGCCCCTGGTGCCATTAATGGGAGGGCTGGCAAAGCGTGCGCATCTGCACTAGCATCAAGAGCTTCAAAGACCCTGTTCACGGCTATGTTGATATATGTGGCAGGCTAGCCCGCGTCGTCGATTCCTGGGTTATGCAGCGGCTGCGCTTTATCCGGCAAACAGCTTTCGCATACATGGTTTACCACGGCATGGAGCACTCAAGGTTTAACCACAGCCTCGGCTCAGCCCACCTAGCAGGAGAAGTCATAAACTTCATAGCAGCTAATACCAGGCTCTATTTCCGCAGTGCAGGCGGCGGGGAATTCGCTAATACGCTGCTTAACTCGGCAGAGGTATTCCAGCTAGCAGCACTGGTTCACGATATAGGCCATCTACCATATAGTCATTCGAGCGAGGTCGGGATAACAGAGGCGAGACTCATATACAAGATTAGGGGCTTTGAGCGCCTCCCCTTGCGCCACGAGGCATATACCTATGCGCTCCTCCGTGTAGTAGGAGACATAGCTAGCGAAGCCGGGGTAGAGCCCGTCTTCACTCGTTCCATAACGAATGACCTACGCCTAATACTACAGGGTTCAGGTGCACAGACCTTTGCCCTTGACTATGGAAGCGAGTGTGCCGCGAATGTTCTCCACCAATTAATAGCCGGGGGACTAGACGTTGACAGAATGGACTACTTAATAAGGGACAGTATATACGCGGGGGTACGTTACGGTATATTTGATGTCGATAGACTAGTCCGGGTAATGCTTGCCTCCCCCCTCCTCCTAGAGCGCGGTGGAAGGTCAGCAGAGGTTAGCAAGAAGGCATGCCAAGTAATGGTCCTAGACAAGGGTGTCAGCATAATAGAGGCATTTCTCTTGGCAAGGTTCTATATGTTCAGTGAAGTATATCTGCACCGGGTCGTGGAGGCTTATAACTCTATATACGCTAGACTGTTCTCTATACTTGCACGCGATGGATTAATATCAGTGGAGGACAATAGTGGCGAAATTGATATACCAACACCTAAGAGCATTGAGGAGGAAAAAGACTGGGCTCTCGAGACCTGGAAAACCCTCGACGATACCACTATGAATTGGCTCATAAGAGGAGTCTATAACTCAAGGTATAAGGCGTCAAACGAGGCACGACAACTAACCACAATGCTAGTTGAGCGCAAGCACCCAAGAATATACCATGTAGTAGAGGACAAGAAGCTCTGGGGACTCTACACAAGCTACCTCTATGAGGGCTATGCGCCCTCATGGGCTAAGCCGCTGCTCGACGAGCTACTCGAGCTACAAGACCAATACCCACTCCTAATGGTGAGGCCGCTCAGAGTTGACGTTATTAGTCTTAGTAGGCTTGGGGTCTACAACCGCTCAGCTAACACTATAACAACACTAGAAAACGTAAAGGAGGGAGGAGGCCCAGAGCTAAGAAGGCTACAAACATTAGCAGAGCTAAGCCTCTACCGCATAGTCGTATTCTCGCAGCCAAGCCTTGAGAGCGTGGCAAAGAAAGCAATAAGTATACTAGATGACCTACGTAAGGAGGCGCTAAGAGAACAGAGAAAATAATAGCAATAACGATGTCCCGTCACGGGTCAAGCTACTCTATGATAAGCATGCGTCCCTTTCGCTTAATTATCCCAGCCGCCTCGAGGACGCGAAGGGCCTCCTCCGCATCCGGGCTCCAGAGCTCACCGCTTGGGTGATGGTAAAGTCTCATGACAACACGCTCACCGTTACTACCCATAACATACTTACTCCATACTTTGGCAAGCACCGTATCAAGCTCTGCTCTCCCTCCTAGCTCCCTTAGCACACGCTCTATGGCAACGGCTAGTCCCAGGTACCTCGGCTTAGAATCGCCTCTTTTCCCGATAACTTGCTGAGCCAAGTGTAGAGCCCCACAATATACTAGACAACGGTAACACTATCTAACACGCAAGCCTCGTGACGCTCACTGGAAGACTAAATACTCGCAAAATACTAGGAAACAAAGTACTTAGAGAGCTTAAGGCCTTGCATGAATTACGACGAATATTGAAGAAATTGTGTAGACACCATATATATGTAGAACGAGGAGGAACAGAAAAACCGATACATTGGTTATTCTAGGGCCTTATGTTAATTGTCTCGAGTTGGTCAAGAAACCTTAGCCTCTTAGGTATTGGTGGGTGATCGCTAAATATCTCCTCTGAAGGATCGACCTCGGCTCTCTTTAGCTCTTCAACAACTCTATCGATATCGTAGAATCCTCTCCTACCCAAGCTTGGCTCGTAGAATGGATTCGCCAACGCTGATGTGAACGCGTATATGAAGAGCGCCTTAATGCTACTCTTATGAAGCTCTTGTAGGCGCTGCTGGCCTCTTGGCGTTGAGTAGTAGAGGTGTAGCTTTGCCAACGCTCTCTGCATAGGCCTAACACCTGCCACGAAGGCTCCATGGGCATCAGCATAGTACTCGCGGAGCCTGCTAAAGGCTAGAACAGCTACCTGCATAACAAAGCTAACTATTACTCCAAGTACGCCGAGAGCTGCTAGTACAAGACCACTATTACCCTCCTCACGATCGCTGCCCACCGAGCCCCATAGACCGGCCCTTATGAGGAATACGCCCATATAGTATAGCAGGCTTGGGACCAGGCCTAGTAGCATTATTATAACTGTGTCACGGTGCTTATGGTGCCCGAGCTCGTGCCCTATTACGCCTAATAGCTCGTCGCGGCTAAGCATCTCGTATAGAGACCGGGAAACAGCAACATAGCGCCCAGCTAGGAAGTTGCCATAGGCAAACGCGTTTGGCGGGCCCTCGACAACTACGGCTCTAGGGGGTCTTCGCATCCCAGCCCTCCCGGCAGCCTCGTTCACGATCTCTTGTAGCTCGGGGCTCGGCTTTGCACGATAAGCCAGGTTTATCATCCATGGCGCGAACAAGTAGCTAACAAGGCTCATAGCCAGCAGGAAGCCTAGCAACCACTCCATATACAAGTGATAACCATAGGCAGCAGCTGCAGAGTAAAGCGCGTAGGCGGTCAGTGCACCACCGCCAATGATGAGCAAGGCTGTTAGAAGCATTGCCGTATAGAGACTCATGCGACCAGCTAGGCTAGCAGCGACACGAGGCGCTATCTTCATAGCTATGAACTGTAACGCTACAAATCCAACAATATACGCTATCATCAGCGCTATCATCGTTAGAGGGTCATAGAAGAACCAGAACCACATACAAGCCTCCCTCTTACTGGCTCTAAGCACTCCCTATACAGGGGGCTTTAGAAACAGACCCACTTATATCGGTACCGAGCAAGAAACGAGACGATAGTTTTTAACGCTCTTCTAGCAATGCCTTAGCCTGCTCCAGCGCCTTACGCTCCATCGCTCTCTTCTTGCCGAAATGTACAGCAACGTGTAGGGGTGCATAGAGGCTAAGCCCTATGAGAACCATGCCAAGCCCTGAGGGATCCGGTGATATTATTGCACCTATGATCATTGTGCCTAGGAATATATACTTCATCGTTGTCGGTGTGAACAGGTTAGGATCCAGTATCCCGTATGCAAGGGCCAAGTATATCACTATGGGTATCTCGAATAAGAGACCAAATGCGAAAGCAAGCTCGAGAGTGAATAAGACAACCCTGCTTATCTCGACCTTGATTATAGTTGTATATCCGTGTGGCACGAAGAGCGGGTAGAGCTTGTACATCATTAGGTAGATGAGCGGCGCGACTATGTATATAGCGAAGAACACGCCGACTATGAAAGAGGCGGTAAATAATGCTATGTAGCGCTTCATGAACTGCTTCTCGTGGGGATAGAGCGCGGGCTCGATATACTCCCATATCTCCTTAGCAGCTACTGGCGCAGCGCCAATTATTCCCAGAAGGGTCGCTGAGTACGTCAGTATCTCTATGGACTCGAACTCTGAGCCAGGCATAACGGTTACGTTGTATGTTTTACCGTTAAACGCGGTTATATGTGGCGGAATAACATGCCGGAAGATGATACGCGGAAACACGGTAATGAGTGGTGTGTAGAGTTTTCCCCCTCCAAAGCCAGCAGGTAGAGCAGATAATATAGCAGTAGCTATGATGAACGCTATCACTATGCGACGAAGCCTGATAATAAGCTCTTCTAGATGCTCCCATATAGTTGCTTCTTTGTCCCTTGGCGGCTTCTCGCTCATCTCCTATGCACCAGTCTCGTGCAAGAAACCGTTCTTGCCGCATCCGTAAATATTATCCAATAGGGTGGTCTCTTGTTTGCGTTATTCCCTCCTAGAGCCTCCAAGCATCCTAACCCAATATTATTGGGTCTGAAAAACGCCTTGATAGTGCTAGCAGTGTCGCTACCCAATTAGTTTGCTTCAACCTTTACGTCAGAGATTAGACCCTTCTTCTTAGCCTGGGCTATTATCTCTGATATGAGTTCGTCCTTCTTCTTCTCCTCGGGCTTCTCCACGCCAAGCTTCTCTGCCAGCCTACGCAGAGTCTCCTCGTCAACGTTCTCTAGGTTACTCCTCGTCTTATTCTCATTTTCCTCTACTAATCCCTGCGAGGCTTTGCGGAACTCGTGTATTGCTTGGCCAAGACCCCTGGCTAGTTGGGGTAGCTTTGTCGGGCCAAATATCAGTAGTATTATCAAGAGAATTATTGCCCACTCGAAGCCGTTTAGGAACTCGAACACAGCTTATCACGCCCCTCTCTGGCTCTATAGCCTAAGACTGTACTATTATCGTATCCCTTGCCTCCTCGGGTAAGGGTTCCTACCGTACCTCTAATATTAATTCTGCGCCTACAGTGTACGAGCCTCGCTCAGTAAAGGGAATTTATGTGCATTGTTCAGCACTAATCATTATTAAGGAGCTACGAGGCATACGCTAGCTGGCTCGCCTCCTTTTAGGCCGTAAGGGATCCTAGATGCCTCGTATTGCGCCCCCCTTAGCACTAGTTACAGCATTTGTTGGCATATCCTTTGCAGCTCCACTAGCCAGGCTTGCCGGCGTTGATGGATTCACTGCGGCTTGGTGGCGCCTACTTGTTGGTAGCTTGGTAACTATATTGCTCGCTATCCTAGCTAAACAGCTCCCATCATTGTGGTTGGTGCTGAGGGGTGTTCCTAGCGGTGTCTTTCTTGCTCTTCACCTAGCTTTCTGGCTTGAGAGCCTTAGACATATGAGCATAGCCTCGTCTACCGGTATAGTTGTCTCATACCCTGTCATAATCGGTATCTATGAATCAGTTGTCGCGAAAAGCATTAGTCCTAGAGGACTTCTAGGCGTTGCTCTCGGCTTCCTTGGAGTAGCTATTCTCTCAACTCCCTGGGCTGGGGCAACGCTTCTCGGAGCACTGCTCTCGTTCTTGGCGGCTGTCTTTGCGGCCATATATTTCCTCATAGGGCGCTGGCTAAGGCTCAGGGGAGCCTCTACTTTAGAGTATACTAGTGCGGCCTATCTCGCAGCATTCCTAGTACTACTCATGATGTCTCCCTTTCTCGGGCTTAAGCCCTGGAACCCACCTAGTCGTAGCATCCCTTACTTAGTGCTCCTAGGCATAGTGCCAATGCTCATGGGGCATAGTATGATGAACTACGCTCTCGGATACTACCCTGCCTCTGTTGTGACGGGGGTCGCTCTCCTTGAGCCCTATGGCGCTAGCCTGCTTGGTTGGTTACTGCTCGGGGAAAGGCCCCCACTAGCTAGTATCCCGGGCATGCTCTTATCAGTAAGCGGTGCCTGGCTAGCAGTAACGGCTTATTCTCCGAGGCATCGCCGAGAAAGCTAGGTACTCACTACTTGCAGCGCAGCAAGTCGTGAAACAGAGTAGTCCTCGCAAGATCCTCTAGTGCTTCTAGCTTATCAACAGCCTCGTAAACAGCCTGGACGGGGTCACTATTGGTTCCTATGGCTACTGCTCCGTGCCCCTCTAGTACAGCGATGTTACACTCTCTCTTAGCAAGAGCCTTAGCGGTTCTCTCTGCTAGCTCCCATGTACCGGGCTCAATCTCTGGGACTATAGCTATACAGTCCCCAAGATAGTATCTAGCCTCTACGCCTAGGAGTCTCGGGCTGAGTTCTAAGCCCAGGCGCCTAGCTAGCACCGTGAGCGGGTTATGAGCGTGAACAATTGCCCTGGCATCTTCTCTTTCTCTGTAAATAGCTATGTGTAAGCGATACTCGCTACTAGGCTTTCCCTCATAGACATTACCGTCGAGATCTATGACAGCTATATCCTCGGGCCTCATAAGCGGCTTAATCGCGCCGCTAGGAGTTATGTAGATGAAGGCAAAGCCCTTAGGGAACTTGTAGATAGCGCTAGCATTACCGCCACGTATATTAATTAAGCCGCGCTCGTGGAGAATACGCATAGCATCAACTAGGCTCTTCCTGAGCTCATAGAGTGGCGGAGCACTCCTAGCCAGCATACCCTGCTATCCCGTGGCAACAGGAAGGAGCAATCAGATAAAAGAACAATGGCTCATACAGTCTCGCCTAGCGCAGCAAGCAGCCAATAGAATTAGGAAATATCGTTGCAAAATACCTCGAAACCTCTATAACGAGAACAACCAAACCAGGTAATGAAGGTTCTCCATACGCTTTCGTTGCTAGGTCTCTGCGTGAGCTGTTGCAGCGCTTGATGAGGGGGCTTCGACGCTCGGTACTCTGGTCTCGTATAGGTATTTCTCCAAGCTCCTGAAGCTTATCCTCATTATCTGTTTTGCCTCCTCAAGTACACGTCTTAGTTCTTCGGCTCCGTTTGGCTTGACTATTATATCATTTAGGGTTGGTTTCCCGAGCGGTGCTCCGCAGCGAGGACATATTCCTCCAAACTGGCTTGCTAGCTCGCTGGGAGTGGGTACGCCGTAACTATTCTGCCCGACTCTAACAAAGACATGCAGTATGAAGCCGCAACGATGACACCTATACACAATGGGCATGAGAGAAGACCACCCGGGTCTCTAGTCTAGTCTGGGTTAACTAGCTCTATTGTATAGGGTTGGTAGTCCAGCAGTGGGAACAGTACTACTTTTTCATCAGTCGAGTTAACGGTACTTCTCATTCCACCCTTATGTCTTTAGTATTACTTACTAGTAGTACCGGATTACCCTAATCCGATTAACGCGCGATAAATGTGGCGAGGCCGGCTTCTTAAGAAATAACGAAGCATTGATGATATTTTGTAAGCACTACTTCTCGTAGTTGGTGCTCTAGGCTCTAGCGAAGTTATCCCAGCCCCTCCTCTCAACAATTCTATTCCCTAGCTTCACAGCAACATCCTCGATTCTCGTTACGTGCCCTATTCTGGTTATCTCTAACCCTATTTGCCTAGCTATGGTTTCGACGTTATTCTTGCATTCCGGGCTCACTGTGAATACTAGTTCGTATTCTTGGCCACCGTAAAGCAATAGCTCCGAGTAACTAGTTCTATAGAGCCGTGCATACTCAGCTACAATGCTTATCTCGGGCAGGTTGTCAAGTACTATTACGCGCCTTGTTGCCTCGGATAGCTGGTATAGTGTATCAGCTAGCCCGTCGCTAATATCCAGGGATGCTGTTACACATTCATGACCAAGGGCGCGGTATAGCTCGAGGAACCCGAGCCTAGCCAATGGCCTTGTGAACTCGGAGAAGGCCTCTGGGAATGATTTCTTTGCCTCAGCCCAGTTACCGTGGAGGAGAGAGTGAAGCACAATTCCGCTCAATCCAAGCCTACCAATGGTTACGTAGACCTGGTCGCCGGGCCTAGCTCTCCTACCAGGCAGGGGTAGTTGAACAGCCTTGCCGATCCCAGCTACATCTATCCAGCCAGCGCCATAGGAGCCATTAGTGTCGCCTCCGCCTAGCCACGCGCCATGCCCTCTAGCAGCCTCTATAGCTCCCTCAACGATCTCGTAGAGATGCTCCTCTGGCTCCTCTGGGCTCAGCCCAACAGATACTAGGAAGACTAGTGGCTTAGCGGCCTTCGCTACCAAGTCGCTAGCGGTAGCGGTGACCCATTGCCAGCCGAGATCCGCGTAGCTCATCCAAGGAGCTAGACTACTTGCTACTGAGCCTCCATCAATCTTCACCAACAAGTCTTCATGGCCCTTTCCGGCGCAGACGGCGTCATCGCCTGGGCTAAGACTGGTACATAGCCACTGCATAGACAATAGTTTCTCGAGTCTTTTGAGAACCTGTTTCTCCCCGATGTCCTGTAGCTTTGCCAAGACGCCCAGCAACCCAGGAATTCATACAATGAACCCTACTGAGTGAAAAACAAGGAGGGCTCGAGCCCGACTATAGCGCCTATGTATTCTGCGTCGTGTTGAGCTATAGTGCTCTCTTCGCGAGCTCGTGGAACCCTGTCTCCTCTAGCGCCTTTACAAGCACGTTCCAGGACTCCTGGCTAGACGACGCTAGTACGCTACCTACTCTCTCAACGCTCGTAAGCCTTGCCTCTGGGTTCTCGATAGCTACTATTGCTCCTGCCTCCTTAGCGAACCATACTGATGCAGCCACGTCAACTATCCTTAGCCTACCCCGGACATCTATGAAGACATCGGCACGCCCCATACCAACCCAGGCTATTTCGAGACTAGCACTGCCGAGAGCACGTACGCTCATCCTACTATTCCTTAGCCCGAGATAATGATGAACAACCTTCGCTTGATCAAGGGTCTCAACGTACGCTAATACAAGCCTCTTCCTCTTATTATCGGTGCGAACTCTCGCCCCACCTTCAAAGGCACCTAATCCTCTTGCGAAGCTGAGGATAGGCATCCCAGGTATGGGGGCTATAGCTCCAGCAACCACGTCGCGGAGAACTGGTTCTCGATCCCCGGGTAGCGGGGCAATAGCTATGCTAACAGCGCTCCATGGCACTAGGCTCGCATAGTTCTTACTACCATCGAGCGGGTCAACCACGGCGACAAGCGGGTCACCGCCTAGCTTGACGACCCCGTGCTCCTCTCCGACGAAGATGCCCCGGAAGCCCTCTAAGCGGAGTAGCTCTATAACATTGTTCTCGCCCTCGTAGTCTATCACCATGCTCTCATCAGTATCATAGCTATGAACGCCCCTGGTCTCAAGGAACTCTTCGAGCCCGAAGCGATCCCTTAGATAAGCAGCAGCCTCGCCAGCAACCCGGACAACAAGCCTGCGGAGATCCTCAAGGCCTCTCCGAGTGAGCATGTTCTCCAAAGTACTCCCTTCTAGCCGTGAACTGGGCTAGCCCCCTCTTAACTAATCATGAAGGCGGCTCTACTTGCTCTCATTTACTTCTCCGGGCACGATTACTCCTCCAAGGGCCAGGTGCTGTATATCAGACTTATGAATAGCGAGTCTCGTATCCTCTGTTTCTACGAGAAGAAAGCCAGCCCAGTAATCGCG
>JALVHV010000052.1 GCA_027028845.1 Pyrodictiaceae archaeon
CCCATCGCGAACGCTACTATTCTTCCCTTTCTCCACGCGTTTAGCCCGAGGAGTCTCCAGTTATCACCAAGCCTCCTAGCCATGGTGACTATCTTGGCTACTGCGGCTCCTCGCCGAATCATGTCGCCAGCGTAACTGTAGAGAATCTCTGGTGGAGGGGTCCAGCGATAATCATGATACGATACTATGACACGTCCCCTGGCCTCTTGGAGAGCCCTGTCTAGTAGCGGGAAGCGGTACTCGAGGTCTATGAGCCATGCCCCCTTGTCCAATAAGCCTAGAAGCGTAGCGAGCTTCTCTTCGTCGGGGCCCGAGTACTCTCCTCCCTCCCGCTTATCTCTCAGCGTTGCTATCACGCGGACTCCTCGCCCAGCGAGAAGCGTGACCGCTCTCTCTGCCTCCTCCCTGGTATAGCCTAGTAGGTCTAGGCGTAGCTCCACCACGCGGCAACCATGCTGCTCCACGACTCTTACTAGCTCCTCGGGCGGGGCCCTAGGCGGTATACAGGCTACCTTCTCGAGCATATTAGTCGCCGTGGCTAGCCTCCCTCCAGGCCTCTCTAAGCCCAGCTATGGCCTCTCCCAGGTCCAGCTCTACGAGGACTGGCTTACCTATCCTCTCTAGGAGTGGTAGTAGTATCTTGTCCCCCTTCCTCTTCTTATCAAGCCTCACGAGCCCGAGTACCCCGCTGGGCTCGAGATCCTTGGGGGGTCTTGCTGGGAGGCCGAGGGATAATAGGGCATTCTTTATCTCTTCTACCTCGCCTAGGGGGAGCCCAGTGACTCGGTGCGCGAAATAGGACTCCACTACAAGGCCTACTGCGACGGCCTCCCCGTGCCTAAGGGAATAGCCCGTAGCCTTCTCGAGGGCATGTGCGACGGTGTGCCCGAGGTTCAGTAACGCTCTATCCCCCATCCTCTCCCTATAGTCCCTCGAAACTATCTTCATCTTAGTATCTAGGCTGAGACGAATCATCCTAGCAAGGACACTGTGTCTCCTAGCAAGTATCTCCTCTCTATGGCTGAGGAGCCATTCAAGGAACCATCTTCCCTCTAGGAGAGCATGCTTAACAACCTCAGCTAGCCCCGCTACGTAGTCTCTCTCACTCAGCGTCTCGAGATGCTCCGTGTCAATAACGACTAGTCTTGGGTGGTGAAACGCACCGATAATGTTCTTGGCGCCAAGGTTGACAGCGGTCTTACCCCCCACGGAGGCATCGACCATAGATAAGAGAGTCGTGGGGATAACTGCCCAGTCTATCCCACGCATATAGGTAGCTGCAGCGAACCCGGCTGCGTCGCTCACCGCCCCGCCCCCATAGGCTATTAGCAAGGAGTCCCGGTCAGCACCGCTTCCTAGTAGCCACTCCCAGAGCTCCTTGACTGTGTCAAGGCTCTTCGCCTGCTCGCCCCCAGCGATGATCCTGACAACTAGCCTCCCGGTACCCTTCAGCGCCTCCTCTGCGTCTCTCCTAAAGCTCTCTGGGAGCCCTGAGTCAGCAACGAGGGCTACGAGGGAGTAATCTGTGCCTAGGGAGCCTATGAGCCTGGCTAGTAGCCTTCGGGTGCCGCGCCCCACGAATATGTCTACTCTGTGCTCGTCGCTGATAACCCAGCTACTATGCTCCAGCCCGTTGCTCATAACAGTTTCATCCCTCGGAGCATCCTCATGGTCTCAGCGAACTCGCTGAAGCTTAGCTGCTGCTTGGAATCACTAAGCGCTTTCTCGGGCTCCGGGTGAACCTCTATCATCAAGCCATGCGCTCCAGCCGCTAGCGCTGCCCTGGCAAGCCACGGCACTAGGTCTCTTCTCCCAGCTGGGTGGCTCACATCAACCACTATGGGTAGCCTAGAGAGCTTCCTAATTATCGGCACAACTGTTATGTCGAGGCTGAACCTCGCGTACTCGTTGATACACCTAGTCCCTCTCTCGATGAGAGCTACTTCCTCGAGGCCCCCGGCGAGCAGGTACTCGGCTGAGCAGAGCCACTCGTTAATAGTGGCGCCGAAGTACCTCTTGAGGAACACTGGCTTACCGGCCCGTGCTAGTTCTCTTAGGAGGGGCGTGTTCTGCATATTCCTCGCCCCGACCCATATGGCGTCAACGTACTCAGCAGCAACCGCGACGTCGCGTGGATCCATGACCTCGGTCATGACCGGTAGCCCCGTCTCGTCCCCGGCTTCGCGGAGCCACTCCAGCGCCTTGGCACCATGGCCCTGGAAGCTGTAGGGGCTTGTGCGCGGCTTCCAGGCACCACCCCTTACGATTACGTTCCCGAGTCCTAGCTCATCTACCAGCACCTTCTTGATTGTCCTCGCTGTCTCGAGTATCATTTCGGGGCTCTCGATGCTGCAGGGCCCGGCTATTATTACGGGTTCCTCTCCCCCAACCATGGCTCTGCCTACGTGGAAACGTACTGGCTCGCCACTTTCGCGCAAGACTCTCCGGCAATCCAAGACCGATACACCCTTATACCGGTGAACCCCTAGCCTCGTTAGACCCGTGTTAGAACAGACTAGAAAAGGTTTTTACCCCTAACCAGTGGTGATATTGGATGGTTGAATTCGCGGAGAAAAGACCCGCGATGAACTAGAGGAGGGTGTTGCCTATTGTATCGAGAGTAGAACTAATAGGGAGAATAGATAGCTTCCCCGCACAGCCCCGAGCCCAGATTCTACACCAAGTCTCTCTCCGCGCTAGGAATAGAATCCTAAGAATGGCCTCAATAGAGAAAAGCATACACGTAGGCTCCTCCCTAAGCAGCCTCGACATATTAGCGGCAATACTGCTCGGCAGGGGGCTAAGGAGAACCGGAGACAAGCCAACCGAGAGGGATTGGCTAATACTCAGCAAGGGGCACGCAGTACCAGCTCTCTATGCACTACTAGTGGAGCTAGGTAAGCTCACCGAGAAAGACCTAGACACAATACGAGACATAGACGGCCTAGAGGGGCACCCTGATAACCGCCTAGACGGGGTAGACGTCTCGACAGGCAGCCTTGGCCAGGGACTAAGCATCGCAGCCGGGATAGCCTATGCTATGCGCCTAGACCGCACCTGGACGACTCACCGCGTCTTCGTAGTCCTAGGCGACGGGGAGCTAGATGAGGGCCAGGTATGGGAGGCAGCAGCCACCATAGCGCACCTAGGGCTGAGCAACATAGTAGCGATAGTTGATGTCAACGGGTTCCAGCTAGACGGGGCAACCAGCGAGATCAAGGACAAGGGTGACCTGGCTCAGCGCTGGAGAAGCCTAGGGTGGAGAGTAATAGAGATCGATGGACACAATCACGAAATGATACTAGCAGCGCTCTCCGAGGCAGAGGCATCGCCGCAGCCAGTAGTCATTATCGCCTACACGAGGAGAGGCAACGGGCTAGGAATATTGGAGGCTACTGGTGGACAGCATGTCTAGCCAGCTAGCCAGCCTAGAGAGCCTTGGAACGATAAGGGACGCTGTGGGTAAGGCACTGCTACGCCTCGGCGAGGAGGACAAGGACGTAGTGGTATTGACCGCTGATGTCGCTAGGAGTACCCGTACCAGGTGGTTCGCCGAGAGATTCCCGGAGCGCTTCGTGAACATCGGTATATCGGAGCAGGACATGATAGGGTTCGCGGCAGGCCTAGCCCTTGGGGGCAAGAAGCCATACGCAGCAGCCTTCGCGATGTTCATGATGAGGGCCTGGGAACAGATAAGAAACACCGTTGACAGGATGAATCTTAACGTCAAGCTAATAGCTACTCATAGCGGGTTCAGCGACCACGGAGACGGCGCTAGTCACCAGAGCCTAGAAGACATAGCGCTCATGAGAGTCCTCCACAACATGACAGTGGTCATCCCCGCTGATCCGCCACAAGCCTACAAAGCAGTCCTAGCAATCCACAGGGTCAAGGGCCCAGCCTATCTAAGGATAGGGCGTGACTACTCGCCCCCCGTAACGGATCCCAGCGCTGAGTACAGGCTCGGCGAACTAGAGCTACTGAGAGACGGAGAAGATGTCGCACTGGTCTCGGCTGGCCCAGTCCTAGCACACGTTGTAGAGGCTGCAAAGATACTAGAGGCCAAGGGCCTAAGCACTGCGGTCGCTAACCTGCACACAGTCAAGCCAATAGACGAGGCCCGTCTCGTGAAGCTTGCGCAGCGAACCGGGCTAGTAGTCGTGGTCGAGGAGCACTTCCCGAGGGGCGGGCTCTTCGGAGCAGTAGCCGAGACCCTTGCCCAGCGATACCCGGTACCCGTTGTCCCGGTGGCGGCCAAGGGCTATGGGCATAGCGCTAGGAGCGTCATAGATCTCTACGAGCGCCACGGCCTAATGCCAGATAATATCGCGAGGAGTGTGGCGGAGGCGGTGGAGAAGTGGCGAAAGAAGTAGCTCTACCAGAGGAGCTCCTATGGCTTCGCAAAGCACTCGAGAGGCTCGACGCCGCCCTCCTAGAGACTATCGCGGCGCGGCTAAGCACGGTAAAGGCTATCAGCAAGGCTAAGCGCGGCGCAGGACTCCCCGTCTACGACGAGAACCGGGAACGAGAAGCCAGAAGCAACCTGGTTGAGAAGGCTAGGAGCCTCGGCCTTAGCAGGGAGCTGGCTGAGAAGCTCTACGCGGTGCTTGTCCACGAGTCTAGGTGTGCTCAGCTCTACTGCCCCGAGAGACTAAGAGTATATATCTACGGCTACGGCGGGATGGCGCGAACCATTGCCTCGGCTCTGGCCCGGGCGGGTTGCTGGGTAGCAATAGGCGGGCGCAGCGAGGAGAAAGCCCGGGGGCTCGCAGAGGAGCTAGGAGCCCTAGCCATGGAGCCACAGAGGGGGATCGACTGGGCAGACATGGTTGTCTACGCGGTGCCTGGCAGCGCGGTGCCGGGCTTGCTTGAGGAGCACTTGA
>JALVHV010000053.1 GCA_027028845.1 Pyrodictiaceae archaeon
TATCGCTTCCCATTATGCAGAGATCCTCGTTGCCAGGAGAGGACTTTGCAGTAATGATTGTGTCCTCCTCACTCGCGCTTACGGGGCTTCTTTATCTAAGGAGGGCATTCCGGGGATGAGAGAAAACAAGGATTCCAGCGACCTAGGCGAGATAGCCAGGAGCCCTCTCGGAAACCCGGTAAGGCTAGCCATAGCCCTTTACCTCTTACCGCGACGAGGCGCATACTTCGCCTCAATAGCAAAAGCACTAGGCCTCTCCCATGGGAACCTACGACATCACCTAAACGTAATGCTGCAGCATGGCCTCATAGAAGAGAGGTACGTTATAGATAAGCGGCCAAGAAAACTCATAATGCTCAGCATGAAGGGGGCGAGAGAACTCAACAAGGTACTCAGCGCCTTTAACACACTAATCTCAAGTAACCAGAGCGCCGAGTCAGAGGAGCCGAGAAAGCAAGACCAGTAATTACGCTGTTTAGGGAACTAGGACGAATAGCCCTAACCAGGGATCCAGGGGATACGTGGTCGTGATTTAGAGGGGTCTTGTTCGCTTAGCCTTGGTCCCTGTCTCTGCGGGCTCCTTGGCGCGCTAGGCTTAAAGAACTAGGTGCTCAAGGTATTAAAGCCGCGGCTCAATAGTGGGGCGTGGGGCGGCTAGTATTGCCAGGTGTCCTTGAGGCTCTTGCCGAGATTTCGAAGTATATTCCGGCGGTGGAGAAGGCTGCTAGGCGTCCATCGCTCCCCACGAGGCTTATGTGGACAGGTATAGTTGTCCTGCTCTACCTCATAATGACCGAGATTCCCCTCGTTGGGGTTAAGATAACGGGTGCTGCAACGTCGGCCACGCTGACTTACATGTTGCTGGGCATGAACCTGGGTACATTGATGACGCTGGGTATAGGCCCGATAGTGACTGCTGGTATAGTGCTCGAGGTACTGGTTGGCGGCGGCCTCATTAAGATGGATTTGACAAAGCCCCGTGACCGCAAGCTATTCATGGGCGCCCAGCGTACACTAGCAATACTCTTCGCGGTACTAGAGGCAGCTGCTTATGCGTTTGGTTGCCGCTTCTGGATGACACCAGGCGCAACGCTAGGTACTTGTCCAGTGGGCCTTGATGTGAAGCTACTAGTCATACTACAGCTAACGATAGCTACATTAATACTCATGTGGTTCGACGAGCTAGTCCGTAATGGCTGGGGTATTGGATCAGCGCTAAGCATGTTTATAGTTGCTAATGTTGTGAAGGGCATGTTCTGGCAACTAGCAGGCACTATCAAGTACCAAGGCGAGTACTATGGCTGGTTAACTCAAGTAATCATGGAACATGACCCAGCGATTCTTCGAAGAGGGTTACCAGACATGGTTGGATTCCTTGCAACTATAGCTATAATCATGTTGCTAGCCTACTTCCAGCTGATGAGGGTCTATATACCGGTCACTAGCCCGAGGTATGGTAGCATCAAGACGAGGATTCCACTGAACTTCATCTATGTGACTAACATACCTATACTCTTCGTAGCGATAACAGTATCTGATCTACAGATATTAGCAAACATTATGGCTAGCATTGCTGGCCCTGACAGTCTCTGGACAAAAGCAATAGCATATATGTATGCCTATATGAGTCCTCCAAGGGGGCTACTTGAATCAATACAGTATCCTCTGCATTTTCTAACATTTGCTGTATCGTGGCTAGCCCTAGGCCTTCTCTTCGGCTTTATCTGGGTTGAAGTAGCGGGGCTGAGCCCGCGCCAGCAGGCAGAGAATATTATCAAGTCGGGCATGGAGCTACCGGGTATAAGGAGGAACATAAAGCTCCTAGAAAGGATACTGGCTCGCTACATTTACCCATTGACAGTTATAAGCTCGCTCCTAGTAACTGGGATAGCTATACTAGCAGACTTCTTCGGAGCATACGGAAGCGGCTCGGGCCTAGTACTGCTAGTGGGCATAATCTATAGCTTCTACCAGTCACTAGTGTACGAGAGAACGCTGGAGATGTACCCAGCGTTACAGAGAATACTCGGTCGCTAATCCTCTCTTCCTCCACAGCTCTTTCAGCAAGTCCATGTACCTAGACATAATTCTTCGTTTAATTCAACTAGCCATAGAGAGTTCTTAGTGCCGATACATAGGAGTGGTTGATAAGCACTAGCTAAACTACTTATGCTCGGCCCTGCATCAGCCTAGGGCACGGGCTTGCCCCGGGACTGGCCGAAAAGGTTGGAGTCATAGAGGAGAGGGATTAGGGGATGGTGCTCCGAAACCCCTTCACGACAATAATTGTTACCGGCGTACCTGGCGTGGGCAAGACCACGGTTCTTACACAAGTAAGGAGCATACTGGACTCTAAGGGTAAGAAGTACATGGTGGTTAACTTCGGCGACTACATGTTTAAGGTTGCCTCTAGCAAGGGCTGGGTTAGGCACAGGGACGAGATGAGGCACTTACCCCTAATGAGGCAGCTAGAACTACAAGAGTATGCAGCGGAGGCGATAAGGCTTGACGCCGAGAAAGTGCTAGGCGAGGGAGACATACTCCTCGTAGATACTCATGCCGTTATACGTACTGATACTGGTTACTGGCCTGGGCTCCCCGAGGAGGTAGTAAAGAATCTTAGGCCGGACTCGATAGTAGTGATAGAGTCCCCGCCCGAGGTCATCGTTGCTAGGCAGAAGAGGGATCCAACAAGGTACCGAGCCGACCTAGCCAGGGTAGAGGTGGTGAAGGAGCTCCTAGACATGGCCCGGCTAGCAGCGATGTCTAGCGCTGTGCTTGTCGCGGCAAGCGTCTTCATCGTTGAGAACGTTGAGGGAGACCCGAGCATAGCTGCTAATAGGGTTGTTGAGCTCGCGGAGAAGCTTCGCTGAGGAAACCAGGCATGGCCGTGAGCATAACGTTCTATACTTTTTACCTAGCAGTGCTAGGGCTCGTAGCCACACTGCTCTCCGAGTACACGTTTCACACCTTTACCCGGCTCCGCCTAGTCAGGGCAAGAGCGGAGCTAGAAGCGGCTATAGCGGAGCTAAGAAGCATAACCAGGGACAAGAGGGGTCAGAGGAAGAGAAGCAAACTAGCAGCACGAGTAAACATGATGTACGCGACGGTTAAGCGCTATACCCTTTACCGGACAATGCTCCTCCTAGGCTTCTACACAGCCGCAGTACTCGTGAGCATCTCAAACCAGGTACTAATACCGTCGCGCTGCCCCATACCATTCATAACAGCTAGGCTCGAGACAACAACTGGCCCAATACCTGTTACCTCCTCAGCAATCGTTCTTGCTCTCTCGTTCCTATCATCAATATTCATTGTGCGAGAGGACGTAGTAGGATTATTAATGCTTAAGATACTCCAGCGCAGACCTAGCAAAGAGTAGCGGGGATAGGCAATGCCGCGCCCGCGTCACCGGACAAGCTCGTTCCGGAAAATACACGTAAGACTACCCGGAGGAGAGACAGTAGTACACTATGAGAAGCGGCGACCAGGGCCAGCCCGGTGCGCTATCTGCGGCAGACCGCTAAGCGGTGTACCAAGACTGAGACCGGTGGAGCTACGCAAGCTACCAAGAACAGCTAAGAGACCGGAGAGGCCATTCGGCGGCATGATATGCCACGAGTGCCTAGAGAAGCTAATAAAGAAGAGCGTGAGAACACAGCTAATAGCAAGGCTCCAAGAGCTAAGAAGAGCACCCACAGCCGCCTAGACAACCTAGTCCCCGGTTACAGCGAAGACCTCTTGTACCAGCACCCATATGTGGTTTTGTGAGCTCTCCGGACCCTAGGGATTTTGGCCAGAAGCCTACACTTGCTAAGCCCCCGTCTTTACTCATATAATCAGCTAAGTTGTCTTCGTAACGTCTCGGCGGAGGGTACTGGCTAGGGCCTGAACGGCTTACCTCGCCAAGAAAGGTGTGAACGTATTGTCTCTATTCGCTAAGAATGGCTGCGGGGACAAGAAGGGCCCCACAATAGCTTTTAGCGGGCCACCAGGCGGTGGTAAGACTACCTACGCTAAGAGGCTTGCCGAGGAGCTAGGCCTAGAGTACTACTCGGCGGGCTCCATTTTCCGTGAATATGCCCGCGAGAAAGGTGTTAGTCTCGAGGAGCTGAACCGGCTCGCCGAGAAGGATCCCAGCATTGATTACGAGATAGATTCGCGCACCTATAGGCTAGGGTGTAGGGGAAACGTTGTCCTCGAGGGCCACCTGGTCGCTTGGGTTGTCTCCTCGGTAGCCGATGTGAAGATCTACATCACTGCTCCCCTGGAGATAAGGGTTGAGCGAATAGCGAGGCGCGAGAATAGGAGCAGGGACGAGGTCTTCCGCGAAACAATAGCGCGGGAGTATCTCCATCGCCACCGCTTCCTAAAGCTCTACGGGATAGACATAGCCAATCTACAGATATTCAACCTAATACTAGACACGGGCTACCTGAGCCCCGACGAGGCCTACGCCATAGTAAGGAACTTTGTCTGCTCCACGCTATCCCATAGGGGCTATAGGCTAAGAGGCTGCAGAGAGGAGCAACAAAGGTAACGCTTAAAGGATTCACTTGCAGAGCCTAGCGCGGGAGGGTTGAGAGATGCCCGCGATAGAGGTTGGCAGGCTCTGCGTAAAGATACGTGGCCGAGAAGCTGGCAGGAAATGCGTAATAGTAGAGATAATAGATGACAACTTCGTCGTAATAACGGGGCCAAAGGACGTCTCCGGGGTAAAGAGGAGGAGAGCAAACATTAACCACATAGAGCTCTTGCCCGAGAAGATAAACATTGAGCCAGGTGCAAGCGACGACGAGGTAAGAAAGGCCCTGGAGGAAGCAGGGCTACTAGACTTCATGAAGGAACGGGTAAGAGTAGAGCTAAAGCCAGGCCTACT
>JALVHV010000054.1 GCA_027028845.1 Pyrodictiaceae archaeon
ATGTAGATAATTCTACCCAAGTTAAGCCCCTAGTCTTTCTCCCCTCACTCTTATACCCTTTCCCTGAGCTAACTAGTAGAGGGGGGACAGGAATGGGTAAAGCTAGGCTATCATTCCCGGATGCTAAGTCATTCTACAACATACTCGACTCGTTATCGAAAATAGTCGATGAGGTTAACATGACTATTACAAATGAAGGAGTCAAAGCAATAGCTATAGATCCGGCACACGTGGCACTTATAACAATAGAGCTCCCGCCGGAAAGCTTCATAGAGTATGAAGTCGAGGATGAGGTGAAACTGGGGTTTAATGTAGCTAATGTCGCTAAACTTGTTAAAAGAGGTAAGAAAGGGGATAAACTCGACATAGAGGTTACCGAGGACAAGGTCACATGGTCTATAGTCGGTGCAGTAGTGAAAAGATATAGGATAAATAACCTAGAGGTACCCGTCCCCGAGATCCCTGAGGCACAGCTTGAGTTCAAGATACGCGTTGCGATGATAGTCGACCCATTCAAGAACGCTTTACGTGATGCCGAAGCGGTAGGGGATACAGTTGAACTTGAGGCCCCCGACGAGTCAACACTTATCATAAGAGGCGTTGGCACAGCTGTTGCTGAGACAAAGATTAGAAGCGACTCTCCTGCAGTAGTGGAGTTTAATGTAGAGGAGACTGGCAAGTCGGCTTATAGCATAGACTATCTGAAGCATGTGCTCTCTCTAACAAAGGTTGCCGATACAATAGTAGTAGAGTTCTCGCCGGACATGCCTTTACGGCTTCAATTCAAGCTGCCTGCTGGCGGTAATGTAACGTACCTCTTGGCTCCAAAAGCTATATAGTGCGAAATATAGGCAATACGGCTAATAGGATATTCATGCATGGATGATGAAATTCACCGGCTCAGCATAGTATCGTGGATGCAGAAGGCCAGGACATCTGACATATCTATTTCTTTACTAAATCAATTACCATTGTTGCAATGTAGTGTGCTGGATCGATTCCTGTCGCCTTTTGAAGCCCCTTCCAGAGCGGTGAAGCATTTACCTCTATTATGTAGAAGTTTTCATTAGGCGCCTCTATTATATCAACGCCTGCATAAAGTAAGTTTAGGGCCTTTGTCGCCTCTATAGCTGCCCTGGCAATTTCCTCTCTAGGATGTGCAGGTATGGGTTTAGCCCCCCGGGCTATGTTTGTTTTCCAGCCTCTTGTCGCCTGCCTATACATTGACGCGACTACCTCGTCTCCTACAACAAATACCCTTAAGTCCATGTTGTTTTCTTTCTCTATGTACTCTTGTAGGTATATTGGCTGATTAGCTCTTAGGAGAACATTAATAACATGATAGGCCGTATCAACGTCGCTTACTCGGAATGAGCCCAGGCCGAGACTGCCTATTATTGGTTTAATCACTGTATCTCCTACTTGCTCGACGAAGTGTAGCGCGATAGATGGATTTTCCGTAACAATTGTCCTGGGTACGGGTAGACCCTTTGAGGATATAATTCTTAAGCTTGTGAACTTATCTCTCGCATTTATGATACCTTCAACAGGATTCACTATGAGCACTCCTGAGTCCTCTGCAGCTCGCAGCACAGCTATCCTAAACTGATACTGTTCTATGGTTAGCCCCTGCCCAAAGCCTCTCACAATTATCGCGTCAACGTCTAGACACTTGTTTTGATACTTTACAGGGCACCCCTGCCCTAACTCTGACGATAGATATGACCATAGCATGTATATTGATGTTGCACCCTTATCTGATAAAGCTCTTAACAACCTCCTTGAACTCCAGGATGGTCTTGGCGAGTAATGTAACACAGCTATCTTGGGCACAGCTAGCACCATTTACTTTCTTGTTTTCCTTAGCTCTGTACAAGCCTTGATTAAGATAAGTGATGCATAGAGTGGAGCCGTTAGTGGGTCTGTATGCATTATTAGCTCAATGGCCTCTATGCTTTGTCTCCGAAGAAATGTTAGCTTGAACTTGGCTTCTCGGAGTATATCTGTCTCTACGTCTGTTAGTAAAAATAATGCTATGCTGTTGTTTTGTTGGTTTGAATTATTCATTAACATATGTGATAGTATAGCCGATAAGCTATATACCCTTGGAATATATCTTTCTAAAGAGAGACACCACTCGAATATGTGTGAAGCCGGCATTAACGTAGGAGATGAGTAAATAGCTATTGTTGGATTCTCTCTTCTTAGTCTTGATACAATATTTGATAATGTTTGTGAATATTTCTCTAACAAGTCGTCATAAATCTGAGCTATATTATTATATTCATCCCTTACTCTATCCCTACGTATTTTAATCCCGCTATACTTGTCAACAAGTATTGTCACTAGCTTCGCTGCTGCTACTATAAATGCAATTGGTATAGGTTCTTCACTTATCTCTACTCTATGCTCAGGTAGGTACTGAGATAATGTAGCTGGCAGCGGCGCCGTAAATGGAACGAGGTTGTTACCTGTTAGTCTAACTGTGGTCGCTGTCTTAGCTACGAGGTTCTCTGTACCGGGCTCTCCAAACAATATTACTAGCGAGCGCTCATCATGGTATGGCAGGGTGTGATATAGTATTTCTTCCCCAGAGACTAAGCGGATATTTCTTTCACTGAGCTGGCGAAGAGGCCAGTAAACCAGCTCGGCGGCTGCTTGAGCTAGCCCAGCGCCGAGAAAAGAAACATAAATTGTGTCATACGGTTCTGCCAATACCTCTCCGATATTCTTTACTCGCTGAGCTAGTACCTTCTCTAACCTAGTTATGTCTTGTTGGGATATTTCTCTCAGAGCAATGCTGTTTCCAGGGATTTGCAGCAACTACACAACCCTGGGTCTGGTCTTTCTGGCAGGCGCGGTATAAGCTCATATAGTATCCTTTTTGCTTTCTCAGTGTTCTCCTGCATTACCCTAGCAACTTCTTCCGCGGTTACTGGATGCTCCGCCCATACATCGTAATCAGTTACTAGTGCTAGTGTAGCATAGCAGAGCTGAGCCTCGCAGGCAAGGTTAACCTCAGGTACTAGTGTCATGCCTATTATGTCTGCCTTGAATACGTCTCGCCATATCCGGCTCTCAGCTCTTGTAGAGAACCTTGGTCCCTCAATACATATATATGTTCCTTTTTCGTGAACTCTGTAACCAAGCTCCTTGGCAATCGCTATCAAGTACTTTCTTAAATGCTCGCAGAAGGGATCAGCCATACTAATATGTGCCACAACACCTTGATCGAAGAACGTGTATTCCCTCTTCTTAGTCATGTCGATAAACTGGTCTGGTACAACAAGGTCGCCTGGTCTATAATCCTCTCTAAGCGAGCCCACAGCAGAAACTGAGATAACCCATTTAACGCCAAGCATCTTCAAGGCCCATATATTAGCCCTATAGTTGATTCTATGTGGAGGTATTCGGTGACCACGACCATGCCTTGGCAGAAATGCTACTCTCCGTCCCTTTAGCGTACCAAGTATAATGTAGTCGCTAGGTTCCCCGTATGGTGTGTATACCTTAATCTCCTTGGTCTCCTCCAGTATGCCTGGATCATAGAGACCGCTTCCACCTATAACTCCGATATCAGCTTTCTCTAAAGGGAGAGGAGGAAAGCTTACACGCTCCAAGAGCGGCACCGATAGCTTAGTCTCTATATACCGAATTAGGAGTATTTAATGCTAGTCCTCCCTAACGGGGCTTAACAGCTACAAAACCATACACTTCCTGGATATAGCGTAGTACTATAAAGCCAGCTTGCTGTAGTCTCGTCTTAATGCCCTTAACTATGGGCCCCAGGCCCCTACCGCGATGTTTTAGCGGTTGACCAGTATAGTGAAAGAGCAAACCACCAGGCCTGAGAACCCGGTAAATCTCTTTATAAAAACTAAGACTATATAGCTCTCCCGCAATGTTGAATCGTGGAGGATCATGAATTACCCTATCGAATATATTATCGCGTATCCTCGGGAGAATATTTAATGCATCATTATTAATTATTGTGATTTTATCTGAGCCAAGGTAAAAACTCCAAGGATTGACTTCTGCGAGACCCAGTACATGGTTACTAATCTCTACTGTAACTACACTACTTGCACCTCTTTTGAGCGCAGCAATAGCGGTATATCCAAGTCCCGTACATATGTCAAGTACTCTATCTCCTCTACGTATCTTAGCATAGTAGGCTTTCCTTTCCGAGTCCTTGTAGGGCGACATTTTTATTATTTGATGCATATGTATTCCATTTATGTTTAGTGTCGATGATTTCATAGATGGTGATATATAAAGTTTTGTATAAGTATTATTTAGAAATATTTCTGCCTTATAAACATTATTATTCATAATTATATACATAGAATTATCATCTATCTTATTATTAAATATATCTTTATTAATTTCCATTTTTCTTAATACCCTATTATCAATAAGTAATTTTATAAGAAATATATCATTTTGCTCTTTTATAACTTCATAGACTATGCTCAAATCAAATCTAAAGACAACTTTATTGCCACTAGAGCCCAGTATATGCTGTATGATAAACCCAGGAATAGGGAAGCCTCTTGTAAACTCATATTTATAGATATTAATTCCATTAATTCCCGTTTCAGCTGATGTCATTAGGTGATAGCTCACCATGACATAGATGCAATATTAGTATAGGACTAAAAGGTTAATTAGAATTAGGCAGTATAGATCCTTTAGCCTTGGAAATGATGTGCACGACTCACTCTGAGAATATTGATGAAGGAGGTTTCGGCTGATCCCCCTTACTAATGCTAGGTAATTGTTATGCCTAGCCTCCTTGAAACATAGGTCTTAACAGCTATAATGTGCTTACAATAACCTCTGAAGTAATAGCCTGGACAAGTACACCACGCCTTACCGCTTCTTAAATCAAGCGTGACGAAGTAGGTTTCGTTCTCACCCTTAACTGCTGCAGTTATTCTATTATCATCAATCCATTTCATGTATAGTATCCTTCTCTGGGTTATAATCCGTGCTGCATTAACGAGCAATGTATGTTTCATATCTTGACCCCGGTACTAGTGCTCCTTGAGCTTTCAACCTCTATGGGAGATGAGCGAAAGTATACAGTGCTAAGGGAAGAACTAAAAGCTAAAAACACCCGATATGCAGCCCCCTGGGTGCGTAGAATATTATGAATGATAGGCTCAGAGGCTACCTAGAACTGCTTAGGCCACATAATCTTCTAGTATCGTTTCTAACCACCATAATTGGCTACGGTGCCGTAATTAAGTATGTGCATCACTATCCTAGCTGGCTCACGTGTGTTGCGGCATCACTAATAGTTGTACTAATTGCGGCGGGAGGATACGTGATAAACGACTATTATGACGTGGAGACCGATGCAATATCTAAGCCTTGGAGACCAATAGTCCGGGGGGCGGTTAGACGTAGAGATGCCCGTGTACTCGCATACTCTCTTTTCCTTGGAGGCCTCGTGATTAGCGCTGCCTACTCCATCTATATACTCGTATTTAGCCTTATTAGCGCCTTACTAGTTCATGAGTATTCACGTTGGATAAAGCGAACCGGGTTTATCGGAAATATATCAGTTGCTGTTGAGTCTGCTGCGACCATATTGTTTGGCGGTTTCTTTGCAGCCGTTGTACTTAATAAGCAAGTACCTGCACTAGTACTCATACCAGTATTCTATGCGTTCCTTCTTGTACTGGGCAGAGAAATAGTAAAGGGAATAGAAGATGTAAAGGGTGATGCACATGCTAATATATACACACTGGCTGTAACTCTTGGACCAAGAAAGGCAGCTATAATAGCTTCAATCTTACTGCTACTAGTCGTGATAATAAGTCCCTTACCATGGTTCACTAGGATATACAATATCCTATACCTCGTATTCGCTATCGGCGTTGATGCAACGATACTATATTCTGTAGCAGCATTACTGAAACACAGTGACGAGGAATCCATTATAGAAGCATCCAAGAAAGCTCGAAGCGCTTTAAAAGTAGGATTCCTATTAGGAGGCCTAGCATTTCTCCTAGGACTTCTATAATCAGCGAGGTCGATAATCATCATCCAATCAGTGTAGGGTAGCTTCTTCACATTCATTCCTAACCAAAGTTAGTGATGTAGCTAGCCCCCTCTTTAACCTAGCTAATTTTCTCTTAGCTAGCACTAAATAAGTATTAAGAATATCAACGATAGAACTAATTTCCTTAATATTATCTAAGTCTATAAAAACATTATTATCTACACGTAATGGTATATCTACTCTCTCTGTTCCTAAGATCATTATGTAGATAGCGTTTTCTCTAATCTTCATCCCGGAGTACTTTAATCCTAAACGCTCAGCTACTCTAAGGAGCTCGTTAGCAATAGGCAAGCTACAAGTATAGAGAGCTAATATTAATGGCTGCGCAGATACCCATACAAATCTATAATTATTGAGTCTAGCTCTTCTAAGGACTTGAAGTAACTCATCTACTGTTACGGGTTTATGCCATTTAGCAACTATTCCTCCCCTCTTTTTATCTCCTGGAGAATTGGCTGCAAATAATGCTATGCGTCCGCTACAAGAACTTGATGTGACAATACACGGTATCGAGTTAAGTAGCACCAGTACGTCTACTATGTCTTCGTCTACGAGATTTCTTGTCATAGCCTCTCTAAGAGATTCTAGAAATTTATTGCGTAAATTAATCCAATTAGTAGAGTTACAGTTTGAAGGAATAAGCGTATTCATTCTAATCTCCTTCACTGCACGTATAAATCAGTGAAAGTATAAGCGACTTGGCTATGTCATTAGGTATATCGTTAGGCGCAACACTCGCTAGGAGAAGTTCTCCCATGCCTTGATAAAGAGATATGATTGGATCTTCTCCGATAGATAGCACTGGCGTAATTTTCTTCCTGAAAGGACCCAGTATCTTAGTACATGTTTTCACGCATACTTCTTTTCGTGATTTTCCAAAAACAGCGCCTGGATGCAGTAAAGGATTAGGGGAGTAAAGTTGTCCGCAGCACTTAGTTTGCACGAAGCTAAGAGGATCGTACTCAGGGAGAATAAACGAGAATGCCTTGACTTTCTCCTTAGCAACACGCTCTATGAGGTCATTAAAGCTCGTAGTTACCCAGTTTATGTTATCTCTGAGTATTGGAGAGATCTTTGAGATAAGTTCCAAAGACTTTTCCGTCACAAAGCATTTTCTACGCTTGATTATGCGGCCGTAGACCCAGCTAGAGGACGCGAGTGTAATCACGGGTATGCCTATTTGGGCTATCTCCTTGCATCCTTGTTTGCAAACAATACTTCCTTGACCTAATACAATATCTATAACATATCTACCCACTCTAGCAGATACAATTGATGGGTAATCAACCATGGTGCAGTCGCAATCATTTAAGCCTAATATGCTGCTTATAAGTTTGAGAAAATGATCATCGCTCATATTAATTATATGCTCAATGGGTATAGCGTAGTCGCCTTTATCATAGGTTGGCATATCAGTGCCCTCAGCAGCCTGGTTATATATCATAGCTTAATAGGGGCTCAACCCTTACATGGTTCCTCATCGGTATCCGTTGCGGAAGTAACGTGAATGGGGGTTAATAGGCTCAAGGCATTTCTTGATTAATGGAGAGTGGAGAAGAGTATGGGCATTACGAAGAGATGGCCTAAGAGGAGGGAATTCTTGGCATATTATATGCTTCTACTTTATGCTAAGAACAATAACTTAGAAGAAATAAATGCTGGCGAAGCGATTGACGTACTATACTTGCTAACGGGTTCAAAGAGACTAGCCTCGAGATTATTGAGAGCTCTTGTTAGACAAGGTTATCTAGAAAGAGTTAGGCCGCTAGTCTATAGAGTTAAAGACATTGACAGTGTACTAGGAAGAGCTTTAGGTCATTACTTGGCTAGTCGCTTGAAGCGCAGAGGTATTGATGCATACTACGATGAAGCTAATATAGCAATAGTGCTCTCTGATAACAATGCGTGTGCAGAATTAAGTGGTGTTATTGAAAGTCTCGGGTTTAGAATAAAATGTATTCCTAGTAGCTAGTTCTCTTCTTCCTCGAATATTTCAATTATTATTCTAGCCCTTACTTTGTCCTTTGAGAAAGGCGGAGGCGATTCGCCTAGATCAACAGCAAAGGAAACTGGGTTCCCTAGGCTATCAGTGAATCTAACCTCTGCTATATAGCGCTTCTTTGGCCCCGATTCAAGCATCTTCATTACTGCTTCATACATTCTAGACAAAGCCATTTGCAACGCTATAGGGCTTGATAGGTCCTCGGGTCTTAACTGAATTGCTTGTATACCTTGCATCACCTCACCTACACGGGCTTCTCCCTCGAATATAGCTAGTTTCTTGTTCTCTGAAAGCTGACGCGGCTCATCTGATTTCTCATTCATGTTGATAGCCCCTCTTTCCATAAGTAAAAACGAATGCTTAAAATAGTCTCCTCTGCAACGCTAGCAACTAATGGGTTTAGAAAGGAGGTAAAAGCAGTCATGAAAATCTATGTTGTTGACCATTTCACTGGTAGCTATGCGGTGAACGAGAATAAGGATATAGTTGCATATGTACACGGGCCTAAAAACCTTGACGATATGGTTGAGGAAGCCCTTAAGATAGAACGTGGCGAGGCTGCAGCGGCCTTTCTCAACTTGCTCGAAAAGCTTAAGGAGATGGGGATAAAAGAGCTAGTAGTTGAGACTAATGAGGAGGCAAGGATAGCATCAGGAAAAGGATTCGAGGTATCAGTCGAGCCAGCTAATGCTATTGCTAGGTACGTTAGAGAGAAGGCAGCAGAAATAGCCGTTGACACAGGATTCGTCAAGAGCATAGAGGACTTCTACAGCCTCCTACACGAATTTACACTAGAGCTGACACGTAGAAAGCTTAGAAGAGCTGCACAAAAGCGCGACTTATTAGCAGCACAGGCTATAAGAGCCATAGACGATATAGACAAGACAACCAATTTGTTCGCAGCAAGGCTTCGCGAATGGTACAGCCTACACTTCCCCGAGCTCGATGACCTGGTAAGAGAGCACGAGGACTATGTGCGCATAGTGGCAGAGCTCGGTCATAGAGATAATATAACGGTTGAGAACCTAGTAAAGCTAGGCTTTAGCGAGGAGAAGGCACGCAAAATAGCGGAAGCAGCTAGGAAGAGTATGGGTGCAGACTACCCCGAGTTCGATATAGAGCCTATGCAGAGACTTGCAAGAATAACTCTAGACCTATACAAGCTCCGTAGAGACCTATCAGACTACATAGCCCAAGTAATGAAAGAAGTCGCGCCAAACATAACAGCACTTGTTGGTCCACTACTCGGCGCAAGGCTCATAAGCCTAGCCGGTAGCCTTGAAGAACTAGCCTTCCTGCCCGCAAGCACCATACAAGTACTAGGTGCAGAGAAGGCACTATTCCGAGCACTAAGAACAGGAGGGAAACCACCAAAGCATGGAGTCATATTCCAGTACCCAGACATACATAGAAGCCCCAGGTGGCAGAGAGGTAAGATAGCTAGGGCTCTAGCAGCTAAGCTCGCCATAGCCGCAAAGGTGGATTACTTCACTGGCAGGTTCATAGGAGATAAGCTGAAAGAAGCTCTACGCAAGAGGATAGAAGAGATAAAGAGAATCTACGCCAAGCCCCCGAAGAGGAAGAAGGAGGAAGTCAAGCCAGCGAAGCCCGCAAGGCCTCGCAGAGGAAGACGTGGAAGAAGAAAAGGTGGCAGAGGAAAGGGCAGGAGATAATCCCTTATCCAAGACTCTTATTTACCGTTACAATTCTTGGGTTAGAGGGGATATAGATGGAGGTTGTAAGTGTAAAAGAGCATGAAAAGTATAAGGGAGTATACATAGTTGAGCTAGAGGACGGCTCCACTAGGCTAGCTACGGTAAACCTTGCTCCTGGCAAGAGAGTATACGGTGAACGACTCTTCAAGTGGGGAGAACTAGAGCTCAGGGAATGGAATCCGTATCGAAGTAAGCTCGCAGCGGCTCTACTAAAGGGAATAGAGGAGCTACCCATACAGAGAGGTCATCGCATACTATACCTTGGTGCGGCAACCGGTACAACCCCAAGCCATGTATCTGATATTGTGGGCCCAGAAGGTAAGGTATATGCACTTGATGTCGCGCCTAGAGTTATGAGAGAACTAGTAGCGGTATGTGAAACCAGGCCCAATATGTACCCATTGCTAAATGATGCCAGAAAACCGTATGAGTACCGTCATATAGTAGAGCTTGTTGACGGAATCTATGCTGATGTAGCCCAGCCTGAACAAGCAGCAATAGTAGCTGATAACGCCGACTACTTCCTAAAGGAAAACGGATACCTACTTCTAGCCATCAAGGCGAGAAGTATTGATGTAACCAAGGAGCCTAGTGAAGTATTCAAACACGAAATAAACGTTCTACGTGAACGAGGATTCGAGATAGTAGACATGGTGCACTTGGAGCCCTTCGATAAAGATCATGCAATGGTCTATGCCAGGTACAAACCATCAAAGTAACCCGGAACATCATGTTTTTCACACGAATCTCCGATAGCTGAGGAACAAAATAGGCATGAGCGCGGACAAAATATGGCGGATAATATACACCAAGGTTTACAGAGAAGAACAATTTTTCAAAAACAATACTCCCCGCGAGTATAGGAGTCTCCGTGAGCTATTAGAATCTCCTAATCCAGGCGTGTACTTAGTCTCCGGGATTTTTCATAGCTTTGATAAGGATGAGCTAGAGAGAATGGCAAGAATATTGCCTTGGTATATTCATAGACTAGTAAAGTTCCCGTGGGTATTTTTATATAAAAGAAGCGGTACTACCAGGCACTTTGAACTAGTAAAACCCGATACATGGGCTGCTCGTGCTCTTCATTATATTCTTCGCGGAAGTCTAGCAGGAGAACTATGGGAAATACGTGATATAGAAATGCATAAACTACTCTCACTTTTTAAAACCCTTATAATGGTATCTATAGTATATAACCTTAACGGGGAAAGCGGGGCAAGCGAACCGTGGATAAGATAAGCAGCGTGCTTGATGACACAATACGGATGCTTACTATACATGGGTACCGAGTTCAGCGTATAGTATACCCGGAGGACCACAATAAGAGAAGTATAGACATCGTTGCATCTCACGAGGAACGAAAACCGTTGATGATAAAGGTGGTTAATGATACTAGTGACCTAAGGCCAGGCGAGCTTAGCGAGCTAAGAGATTGTAGCAACATCCTAGGTGCAGCTGGCCTAGTCGTAGCTAATAATGATAATGGTGAAGAGATAGATGATATTGTTGCTCACGAGAAGTCGGGTGTATTCATAGTTGGAGTTGGTGGCTTAAGATCAACACTCGAAAACTCAATATACGTGGTGAAAAGACAGGGCAATTACTATATGCGTGTTGACGGAGAGAAGCTACGTGCCGAGAGAGAACGTAAAGGCTATGGACTAGGTGACTTAGCAGCCCTACTCAGCGTAAGTCGCAGAGCCGTATACATGTATGAGAGAGAGGAAACAGATGTATCGTTGCAAACAGCTCTGCGGCTAATGGAAGTGTTTGGAGACAAGGTGTTTCGTCCAATAAATATCCTTGAAGAGGGGGAAAAGAGCCGCTATATTCCTAAGCAGCGTCGCTACATTAGCTCCCGCTTAGAGAGGTTATCAAATGCTATCAAGGATTTAGGAGGAGAACTTGTCGAGACAAAGCGTGCGCCATCAGATGCTGTTGCCCGTGTAGATAAGGAGAAAATGGTTATAGTCCTAAGTGCATCAAAGGAAAAGATACTGCTAAAGAAGGTCTCTGAATCAGCAAAAGTAGCGTCAAGCGTAAACGCAAAGATCGTAGCTATAATACGGCAAGCCTCTAGACAAACCATAGAAGAGGGGATAACTGATACGGATCTCCTAGATATCTATCGTAGTATAGACGAGTTCGTGAGCGAAATAAGGTATGAGAAAAGATAACCACGTGCCCTTACAGTTTTAGCATAGAATTAATACTTGTATATATTGTTCGCGTGGCTTGTTCTCTAGCGCTGGCGTGTGACCCGCCTGGCACCTCCTTTGAGAATTAAGTCTTAAAGGTACAGTGCTGTGGCTCTAGTCCGGGTGCGGGAATGGCTATACGGCTTGCTGAAAGAAGGTACATTGCAGAGCTACTTCAGAACGCAAAGATAGGGGAAAAATACGTCGTAGCAGGTTGGGTTGACACAATAAGAGTGCACGGCAAGCTAGTATTCATAGTGCTTAGGGATAGAACTGGTAAAATGCAGCTGGTTGTAAAGAAAAATGTGTCCGAAACTGCCTGGAGGGAGGCAAAGAAGTTATCACCAGAGAGCGTTATCGGTGCCAGAGGAACCCTTGTTGAGAGCAAGGCTGCACTTGGTGGTAGAGAGATAGTAGTTGAGGAACTCGTGGTATATTCGAGGGCAGAACCACTACCTATTGATATAAAAGACCCAAGTAAAACGACCCTTGCAAAGAGACTTGACTGGCGCTTCCTCGATTTACGTCATCCCCGGAACCAGCTCATATTCCTTGTTGAAGCAGAAATGGCTCGAGCTGCTCGGGAATTCTTCCACAGCAACGGATTCGTCGAGATCTATACCTCTAAGATAGTTGGCGCCGCCACTGAGGGCGGAGCAGAGGTTTTTAGCATAGTATACTTCGATCGCCCGGCATTCTTAGCTCAGTCGCCCCAGCTCTATAAACAAATGGGCGTAATAGCTGGGTTCGAGAAGGTATTTGAGGTAGGTCCTGCTTTTAGGGCAGAACCACATCACACTACTAGGCATCTAACCGAGTATACAAGCGTGGACTTCGAGATGGGGTTCATAGACAGCTACGAGGATGTGATGAAAGTGGCGGAGAACGCTGTGCTGTCGATGATAAGGTCGGCTTTAGGAAGATATAAGGATAGGGTTCAAGAGTATTTCTCTGATGCTCTAATGGAGGTACCGCGTAGTATACCAAGAATAACGATACGTGAAGCCTATAAGCTCCTAAGAAGTGCAGGGGTAAGCATAGAAGAAGGCGAGGATCTAAGCAGTGAGGCTGAGCGAAAGCTCGGAGAAATAGTGCTCAAAGAGTATGGTTCACCCCTGGTTTTCGTCACGGAGTATCCCTGGAAGGTTCGCCCATTCTATACGATGAGAAAAAGCGATGAACCCGATTGGACATATAGTTTTGACTTATTATTCCGTGGGTTAGAGATAGCTACGGGAGGGCAGCGCGAGCATCGCTACGAGGTACTTGTTAACCAGCTTCAAGAGAAGGGTCTTAACCCGAAGAACTTTGAATGGTACCTAGCTATGTTCCGCTATGGTGCACCACCTCACGGAGGTGCAGGAATAGGGCTAGAGCGCGTAGTAATGCAGTTCCTCGGTCTCGGTAATATTAGGGAGGCAAGGCTGTTGCCAAGGGACCCCGAGAGACTAGTCCCATAGAGCTAGGTGCTCAGCCCCCAGCGCCTCTTCATTGAGGAAACTCTGCGTCGTCTAGCCTCATCATCCGCGCAAATCATTCAG
>JALVHV010000055.1 GCA_027028845.1 Pyrodictiaceae archaeon
TCGGATAATGGGTGGCCTAGACAATGTAGCTTAAATTCCTTATACCAGCCGAATGGTGCCCTATATACAGTGTAAGCATCTTTAGCAATATTGTCTAGTTTTTCTGCTAGCATTTTCAGAATCCTAACCGCTACGTGGCCTGGGGCAAGCTTGCTCGATAGATGAGCATAAGGATATACGAGGACATTCTTAGCTCCAACTCTTCTCGCTACATCGTCTATATCTAGGGCTGCTTTCTCGACGACATCGGAGGGAGCTTGCGCGTCTACCTCTTCGACTGTTGTAAAAGCTACTAAGACATTTTCGAGGTAAAGCGACTCAGGAACCGTTCCTAGCTCTTCTGCATCAGCTATGGCTTTCGACCTTGCTTTGTAATAGAACTCCTTTGCATGAATAAGAAGTGCCTTCAAGATGTTACACCATTAATGTTCATACTTCTTGCTACCTAGGCGTTTTAGCATAGCCAAGGGGAATATAAGATTAGAGCTTACGGCCGTCTCCACGTCGTAATAGAATAGTTTCGGCCAGGTAAAGAGCAGTATATAAGGGTACTACTCGCCCCTCTCAACCACGGGTTAGAAAGGTATGGCCAAAAAGGAAATCAAGACCATTACAGACTTGCCTGGAGTAGGTCCAGCCACCGCTAATAAGCTAATAGAAGCAGGATACGGAACACTAGAGGCAATAGCAGTGGCGACACCCCAGGAGCTAAGTGCAGCAGCAGGAATACCCTTAACGACTGCGCAAAGGATAATCAAGGCTGCACGTGAGGCCCTTGATATACGTTTCAAGACAGCACTAGAGATAAAGAAAGAGAGACTAACGGCAAGGAAAATTACGACGGGGAGTCGTAACCTTGATGACTTACTTGGAGGCGGGATAGAGACTCGAATGATAACAGAGTTCTTTGGTGAATTCGGTAGCGGTAAGACACAGATCTGTCATCAATTAGCAGTAAACGTGCAATTGCCGCAGGAAAAGGGCGGGTTAAGCACAAGCGATGCAGTGGCTAAGGCTGTATACATAGATACTGAGGGAACCTTTCGCTGGGAACGCATAGAGAACATGGCTAAACGATGGGGCCTTGACCCGGACGAGGTAATGGCTAACATATTCTATATACGTGCAATAAATAGTGACCACCAAATGGCCATAGTTGATGAACTCTTCAACTTAGTCCCAAAGGAGAACATCAAGCTAGTCATAGTTGACTCGGTTACTAGTCACTTTAGAGCAGAGTATCCTGGCAGAGAGAACCTGGCAGCACGCCAGCAGAAGCTAAACAGGCATCTACATCAACTAGCTAGGTTGGCTGAGATATACGACTTAGCAGTCATAATAACAAACCAGGTAATGGCGAGACCAGATGTATTCTATGGCGATCCTACCCAGGCTGTTGGCGGACACGTACTAGGGCATGCCCCAGGCGTGAGGGTGCAATTGAGAAAAAGCAGAGGAAATAAGAGAATAGCTAGAGTCATTGATGCACCACACTTACCAGAGGGCGAGGCCGTATTCGTAATAACAGACTACGGTATAGCTGACCCCGAGGAATAACTCAATGGTAGCTCACGAAACCCTATAGCTAGAGCGATGGCGTGCACAGCCCTATCATAGTTGTTTACATTTAGTGCATCTGCTTATTCTTTCGATAGGGAGCACAAATCTAGATTTTTTCCAATTGAACTCCATGCAGCAATTATCTATGCAGAGAATGGGTTTGCGAAGTCTTAGGCTAAGCCCGCTAAGTTCATCACTAATAGTTATATCCTTAAATTCGATAGATAAGCCTACGCCACTACATATGAATAGCTTATCCTTAAGCCCCTTGGCTAGGAACATGATAACGGATATACTCTTATCCCCGCACTTAAGCTTATAGATGGATTCAAATATAACATGGGTTATGGCGTTAGGGTTTCTACTCTGATAAGGAAGCTGTAATGGCTTGCCTTGTTTCTCGATAACACAGTTTGGAAACACTCTTCTTAGAGAAGCATCGTAACTAGTCTTGGTGTTCACTAGCTAGCACCGCGGGGAAAGGGCTTGATATTAGAGGTTATAACAGTTGTAGTTCTAATCGTGCTTTCGCTATACGATATAAGGACACGGGAGCTTCCACGTGGCCTTGTGTATTCATCATTATTCCTTCTCCTTGTGGGCAGAATACTATATGGTATAAGCATGCCTCACAAACTTCTCTTGATCTATGCCATATTCGACTCTATCCTTCTAGCTATGATGGCGCTCATGGCCGGGCTAGGGCTCATAGGGTGGGGTGACGTAGCGGCGCTCGCGATAATAACTGTCTCGTCGCCAACACCTAGTTATGCGGCGCACATAATGCCACCACTGTTACTCGTACTCATATACTACGTGATAGTGGTTGGCCTCATAATGGTTTCCACGGCAATATATAATATAATATTCCATAAAGAGGCGTTATCGGAACTACCTAGTCGCTACAAGGTAATATATCTCTTCATAGCTAGGCCTATGAGGGTTCAAGAAATACTCAAGAAACCTGGATGGTGGTATCCATTAAACCTTTGCGGAGAATACAAGACATCATTCAATATATACCTAGATCCACCCGATATAGTAAAACAAGTGAAGCAAGCATTAAACAAGGGCTGTATAAAGAAAGACTCAATAATATGGGTGACTTATGGTTTGCCGGGTCTGCCAATAATAACACTTGCCTATATTCTTGCATTAACAATTGGAGATAAACCCTTTATATAGCCGAGGAGAGTGAATAAAGCCATGACTAAATGGTTAAGGCTATTATACGCTCCCTGGAGGTTTACATATATAAAATCAATATCAGAGAAAAAGGATCATACATGCATATTCTGCGAAGCCCCTAAACGAGATGACGATGAGTCACTCATACTGGCTAGGGGTACATATAGCTACGTTATAATGAATCTTTATCCGTATAATACCGGGCATGTAATGGTTGTTCCCTATAGGCATGTTCCTAGTCTAGAAGACCTGGACGAAAGCGAGGCAGCAGAAATATTCAAGTTCATAAAAATATCGATGAAGGCACTAAGGGAGGCAATGAACCCTCATGGATTCAACATAGGTGTAAATATAGGTAGGGTAGCCGGAGCAGGAATAGATAAACATGTTCATGTACACATAGTTCCTCGCTGGAACGGTGATGCAAACTTTATGCCAGTAATCGGTGGTGTTAAAGTAATATCACAAGACGTGCGGGAAACATATAGGTTGCTCAAACCAATATATAAAAAGTACCTTGGAGAGCAGGGATAAGAAGAGAAGACATGTCATTGTTGCAAATATGCTTGAACTCTCTTGATAAATGTCTCTATATCATCCAAGTTTCTTAGAATCTCGTCACGAGCCTCGCTGAGCCCCCGTGTCCCAAGTCTCATAACTCTAACTCTTAATGCTCGAGCATATTCAGCAAGCAAGTGGGCACGATTACTGTATCCCCGAGCCTCAGCTATCCCGGTATGATGAAGTTCGGTTAAAATGCTGTATAACTTACTAAAGTCACGTTCTAGTGCACCGCTCACCAAGGAGTAATCTATGTTAATAAGCTCTTGTTTCACGGATTCAAGAACAGATAGTGCCTCATTTACTAGGTGCTGGGCTTTCTTCACATCCACTTTTGCTCCTAAAAACCATGCGCCTACGCTCATAGTCTGCAACCCTCTCCACCTTACCCGTCCTAATAAGCTTTGAAAGAATCTCTCGTACCTCTATTTTTCTTATACCCTTATGCCTGCCTAATAGTTTCTCATAAACCTCGTTGAAGGCTAGTCCGCGCTTGCTTCGACAAAGGATTTCAAGCACCTCATGTTCCAGGTTCATGGCCTTGCTTCCCCCTTAATGTTGTTAGGACTGTCACGAGTCTTAATTAAGTAGCTTAGCTATACTAGTGACACGACAGCTGGATGACAAGTAAGCGTAAATTATTGTTAATAATAAGTTATGGTGATGCGTGTTGAGTCTAAGCGAAATAGAACTTGAGATAGTGGAAAAGTATGAACTCTTAGGAGAGAAACGTTACCGGGTAAGAATAAAGGGTACATCGATATACCTAAATGTAGCAGCTAGTAACGAGCAGGAGGCAATTAATAAGGCAAACAAGATGATAAGAGAGCTTAGCCTCGATAAACTTGTAAGAGAAATATTTAGATAGTCTTGATGACTAAATCTTCTTTACTGCTTGCTTTGCTTTAAGGGATTCCTCGAACTCCTTGATGACTTCTCTTGCTGCTCGCTTAAACTCGCTCTCGTCTAGTCGCTCAATAAATAATTTAAAGAATTTTGCTAAGCAACTCTTACTATGAAAAGCAAGCTCTATTCCAGCTCTTCTAATCACTATTCCTTGTCCCTCAGGAAAATAGCGCCCGCACACTATGCAGCGGTATCTCCGCGGCTTTGGCAACCCGGCTTCACCCCAAGGAGGCCTGGGACCTAACTTATATTAACCTATTGCGTAAGAAATCTGAGAGTGCTAAATTCACTCTGGGGCCCAGAAAGAAGTTAGCTGCTCGCTTAAACCGCGGCTCTAGATGCCGCTGGCTTGCTAATGAGTATTGAGAGGGGTGCCGCGGGGTAAAGGGTATAGGAGTATGAATGTAGAGGTAGATGTAATATGAGTATAAGGAATGGGTCACCGTTAATGATGCTAAATGAGAAAGTAGTAGAGCTCATTAAGAAGCGCGGATGGAGTAACCTAACAGAGGTCCAGGAGAAAGCTATAGGACCAATTCTGCGCGGCGATAATGTTGTAATTGTGG
>JALVHV010000056.1 GCA_027028845.1 Pyrodictiaceae archaeon
GCCAAGCCTGCTGCCCCGAGGAAGCACCCCCGGTACTAAGCGCTCTGGATAGCAACAAGCTGGTATTCGACCTAGTCTACAAGCCCATCAAGACAAAGCTCCTAAGAGAAGCCGAGAGAAAAGGAGCCAAGACAGTCACGGGGCTCTGTATGCTAATATGGCAAGCACTCTACGCCGACAAAATATGGCTAGGAATAACACCAAGCAAGGAAGACTACACTTACATAGAGAGGCTCGTAACGGAGAAGCTAGAGCCCAGCTAGGTAAGCGCCAACAATATTTCCGAGAAAACCCCCAGAGCTAGACACGGGGCAAAGCGATCCCTCTGGTCTTGGAGTACTTCGTTGCCTCATATGTATCTAGTTTCTCTCTGGGGAACGGGATAATGAATCTAAATGGTGTTTTAAAGAAGATACGTGACGCTCTCAAAGCACTAGAGCTGCGCAAAGGAAGCTACATAGTTATCTTCGGAAGCATAGCTGAGGGGCGAGAGACGCCTCTAAGCGATGTAGACATACTTGTGAAGGGGATGGGGCTAGAAGAGGCGCTACGAGTCTCAGAGCTCGTCGAGGAAATCACTGGTAGGAGAGCTGATATAGTGTTCTTCGAGCATGCAGGCACGGTTCTTCTCTATGAAGCCCTTAACTATGGCGTATTCGTGGCCGGGGACTACGAGGCCTTCCTCTATGATAGGTGGCTCGTAACGCTTGAGTGGCTAGACTTCGCCGAGGCATACGAGAGAATGCACAGGTCTTATCGAAGAAAGGTACTAGGACTAAGCAGTGAAAGCAAGGGGTGACTGTGCTTGAGGCCGAGTACTAGGCGCCGCATCGACCGGGTGCTGAAGGCCCTTGAGAGGATAGATAAGCTAGTAGCGATGGGCCTCGACGAGTTATTGGAGAATGAGCTTGAGCCTCTTCTTGAGCGCGAGGTAGAGGTTGTTATACAGGGCTTGCTCGATATAGGCGAGTTCATTATCTCTTACAAGGGCTTCGAGCCACCCAGCAAGTACAGCGATGTGGGAAGAATACTTGCAAAGCACAACGTACTGGACAAAGAGAGTGCTGAAACCCTGGTAAGGTTGGCAAAGCTTCGCAACATAATAGTCCACCTCTACGCCGACATCGATTACGAGCTATTGTTTGAGCACGCTAGCCAGCTACGAAGCGATGCACGAAACATTCTCCACAAACTCATAGACTATATAGAGAGATGCAACATAGACCCTTAGCTGTCTTGGAGCGCTCCGAGTAGTCTCCATGCCTCGAGTAGTTCTCTGAGCACAAGCTGGCCCGGGGCTACTGGTTCTCCTAGCGAGGCGTAGGTGAATGGCGCGCCTATTAGCGGGGCTAGTATCCTTGATAGCCTGCCCTTCTCGCCCATCGCGAACGCTACTATTCTTCCCTTTCTCCACGCGTTTAGCCCGAGGAGTCTCCAGTTATCACCAAGCCTCCTAGCCATGGTGACTATCTTGGCTACTGCGGCTCCTCGCCGAATCATGTCGC
>JALVHV010000057.1 GCA_027028845.1 Pyrodictiaceae archaeon
CCCGGCGGCGGCACCACAAGGTAGGCCGGGAACCCCCTGGGCCCCTACAATTCCTCTACCCGTTATCCTAGCATTCTTTGTAGGGGCTGCGTATTCTCTGCTCTGCAATGTACTTAGCGAGGATAATTGCATCCCTTGTCTCGGCCACGTCGTGTGCGCGTATTATGTGTGCCCCGTTATAGACGGCTATTGCGGCAGCGGCTATGCTTCCCCATAGCCTATCCTCTGGGCGTTCTCGCCCAGTTATGGCGCCTATGAAGGATTTCCGCGATGCCCCGACCAGTATGGGTTTGTTGAAGCCTCGTAGCACGTGTAGGTTTGCTAGTATGACTGAGTCCCACTGGTACCAGGGCGGGTTTCTTGGCCTGAAGAACCCTATTGCTGGGTCAATTACTATCTTCTTGTCGTCTATGCCGCTTCTCCTGGCGATCTCGATGCTCTCCCACAAGGCCTTCATGACAACTGCCAATGGGTTAGCGTTCTCGGGGACAAGGTCCTCGTGGGCGGCTATTATCACGGGTACACCGTACTCGGCCACAACGCGGGCCATTCCCTCGTCGGCCTTGAGACCGGTAACGTCGTTGACGATGTCGGCGCCAGTTCTTAGTGCCTCCTCGGCGACCCGGGCAGAGAACGTGTCGACTGAGACAGGGGCCTTAACCGATGTATTCTCCTTGATAATCCTGATCGCTGTCACGACCCTCTTAATCTCCTCTTCCAAGGGTATATCAGTCTCCTTGTAGGGAGCGGTAGAGCGGCCACCAACATCTATGAAGCTAGCCCCCAGCCGCTCAGCAGTCTCTGCACGCTCAGCTATCTCCTCGGCCCCCCGGGCTACGGAGCCTTGGTAAAACGACTCGGGGCTAACATTAATAACAGCCATAACCCTCGGGGGCTGGTCATCGCCTACAAGCACACCCGCAACATTCGCCCTAATAGGCCTAAAATAACTCCCGGTAACTGGCATCCTGGCCAAGACCTCTCCCAGGTACTATAAGGACTGGGTCTAGTCCCTGGGAGGCTATAAAGGAAGTGCATTGAGTGTTATGTAGGATGCAATGTGGTTTGCCTAAGCAGTAGCGGTTGACAAGGCCCGTGGCCTCTCCACAGAGCAGAAGACGCCGTCGCGTACAAGGTTTTCAACGAATAAGCGGTACTCCTTGCGCCCAAGAAGATCAGCCATAAGCCCTGCACGCATCCATGCTGAGACACTCACACGGACCTTGCCGGGGCCTAGGCGCTCAACGAGAAGCCTCATATAGAACTCGTACCTAGAGTCTGGCGTGCTCTCGTAGATTATCTCTACACGGTTCCTCTCCGGCTTCCTCCTAACACGCAGCTTTACTGGATAATACCTGGTCATGCCGAGCTTACGCCACCGGAAAACAACCTCGTAGACCTCTCCCTTCTCATCAAGCTTCCTAACACGGTAAGTATACGGGCTGGCAGCGAAGAAGCTCACCGGGGAGCATAGACAAGGGAAACATGCAGCAAAGTCAATATCCATCTCAGTGCTAAACTCATGCTTTAAAGTCACACTTACAGCACCCGTGATAACATTATCTCCTTTATATTGTATTCAGAACTAAATTGGACACGAGCAACAAAAACTATAATAACTATTAAAAAGCCATAAAAGAGGAGTGACTGAATATAGCCCTGCCAAAATACTAGTATCGTAGCGCCAATATGTCATTGAAAAGGCTCTAGAATGAATTCTGGAGACCGTGACATGTATAGAGAACTGGTAGCGGGGATTGGCGGGCCCGCGGGGATTTGAACCCCGGACCTCCGGCTTAGAAGGCCGGCGCCCTATCCTGGCTAGGCTACGGGCCCGCCTGGTTCTGGCACCACCGGTGGTGTTGTTCTAGTAGTAGGTGGGGTATATTGTTTATTCTTGCAGCTCTCTTTATGATCGTGGTTACCGTGTAGTATGCTAGGTCAAAGATTCTTGGTGCCTTTAGTGTTATCGCGATATCGCTTGTGGCTGCTATGCAGTTGTTTTTCTGCGCTTCCTCTATGATCCATTTATCGGCGTTCTTGGTAGCTATCGTTTCTATCCCTAGTGTTCTTCTCAGGTAGGCTGCTGTTTCGCCGCTATGGCTTGGCTGGCTATCCAGGACTATGATTGTCTCCTTGGGCTCTAGTCTCTGTAGTGCCTGGGCTAGTACCGGGGCCAGTTTATCAATGTTCTCTATCACTAAGCGTGGCCCAGCGAGCAAGGAGTCTCTTAGCATTGTATCGCTGCACACGTAGAGAGGCGCATTGATAATTGCCGCGTATATCGTGGTTAGTTGGTTGAACCCATCTACTACTAAACAATTTCCTCTTACCTGGTCGGGTCCCTGCTTCTTCCTAGTTATTTCCTCGTTGATTTCTGGTGGATGTATACAGCGTGATAGAAGGATGAGTGCTTCCCGTGACAAGCCGTGTTTTGAGCGTATGAGCTCGAGTGCTGCTTGCCTAGGGTAGCCGCGGGCGAGCAGGTAGTATAGGTCGTAGAAAGCGTTACTTGGTGGCTCCAAGCTGTTCTCTCACCGCATCCCTTACCAGGCTTATGGCCTCTGCCTCCCTAGTGGCGCCGCCCCGGATGTAGAGGTTTATGTGGCTTGGCTTCCCTCCCCCCCTTATGCCATGTTCTCTTAGCTTGTGCGCCACGGCTCTCAGATCAATTATCCTTGCTGCTTGTTTTCCTGCCCCCACTTCTATTACTAGGTCGTTTCCTCTCCTCTCCACGCCTATAGTTATGGCCTCGGGGTCCTTTTCGCTGATCTCTCTCACCGCGTCCTGTACTACTCCATCTAGTGGCGCATCTCCCTTGACGATGTAGAGGTTCACGTTGCCGAGCCTTTCCCTAGTCTCGGTGGCCCGTCTCACTAATAGTTGTACGAAGTATTTGCGTATATTGGATAGTTGTTTCCTCGCCTCACTGAGATCCCTTACTAGCTTCTCTACACGTTTTGCTAGATCCTGCCTGCTTGCCCCTACTAGCTTGGCGGCTTTATCTAGAGTTTCTTCAAGCTTCTTAGCATAGGTTACTGTCTCTGTTCCCGCTACTATCTCGAACCTTATTACCCCGTCTTGTAGCTTCTCCACGTTGACTATCTTTATGCCGCCTATCTCAGCTGTATTGGCTACGTGGGTCCCGAAGCAGGCCTCAACATCCCACGGGTCTTTCTCGTCACCTATCCTTAGCACCCTTATGACGGGGCTGAGCGGTACACCCCCCTGGTAGAGGCGGAAGCCGTAGAGTTGTTCTGCCCTATTCCGCTCTATTAGTGCCGCGGTGACTGGTAACCGGGCTAGGATTGCCCTGTTTGCTAGCTCCTCTATCCTCTCTATCTCGTTCTTCGACGGTAGCTCGTAGTGTGTTAGGTCAAGCCTTGCCTTCTCCGGAGTCTTCTCAGCTCCTGCCTGCCATACGTGGTTCCCGAGTACTCTGCGAGCAGCACCTAAGAGGACATGAACCGCGGTGTGGTGCCTCATTAGCCGGTATCTTCGCTCCCAGTCAATTACGCCTCTTGCCTTATCACAGTTCCCTGGCGGCTCTTTCTCCAAGACGTGTATGATTACATCGCCTATCTTCTCTACGCGCTTCACGGCTATTTGTTGGCCACAAAGCTCTAGGACCCCAGTGTCGTGGAGCTGTCCACCGCCTGTCGGGTAGAAGGCCGTCTGGTCGAGGACCAAATATACTCCGTTGACTCCTAGGACTTTTGCCTCGAAGCTTCTAAGATAGGGGTCTTCGTGGAAGAGGCGCCTCGTCGCGGGGAACCTCCTCGCCCACTCAGCTATGTCGCTTGGGAGCCCTGCTTCCTCTCGCGGTTTTTGTAGAACGCCGCTAGCGCCGTGACGGTGAGCAACGAGTGCATAAAAGTTATGGGGCACATCGACTCTTGCTCCTAGCTTCCTAGCAGCTTCTGCTACGAGGTCTGGTGGTACGCCCTTGGAGTCGTAGAGCACTATGAGGTCGTCCAGTTCTAGGCTCTTCTTCCTGCGCAGTAGCTTCTCCACCTCCCTGAGCCCCTTCTCAAGGCTCCTCAGGTAGCGCTTCTCCTCGAGCTCTGTCACGCGTAGTATGTAGTCGCGGTTATCGATGAGCTGTGGATAGTAGTCGTGCCCCCAGAACTCTATCTGGTGAGCAACGAGCTCCGATAACGAGATACTAGCTCCTAGCCTCTTGATTACTCGGAGTGCTCTTCGCAGAACTAGGCGGGCTAGGTAGCCTTCACCACTATTGCTCGGCACTATCCCGTCTCCGAGCATTAGTGCCAATGTCTTCGTGTGATCCAGCAGTGCATAGAGCCCTGCCTCGTGCTCAAGGATATCTCTGACCTGGTTACTACCAAGCCCGGTCTCTCTCCCCACTCTCTCATAGTACTCTTTGAGAGATGCGGGATCCTCTGGGTCTAGCCTACCAGCAGCCCTAAGGGCTACCCAGAGCAGCTTATCCTCCGGCTTTTCGAGGCCCAGTAGCTTGCGGTACTTCTCTACTAGCTCGCCATATATGGCGTGGAACGCTGTCGGCGTCTTCTGCGTGAACCACGCTATCCTCTCAATACCGTAGCCCGTGTCAACTACTCTGAGCGGTATAGGCTCGTATCCCTTATCGGTTACGCGGTACTGCATGAACACAAGAGTTGCTAGCTCGAGTCCACCCACAGTGACCTCGAAGGAGGGGCCAGCGTTTCC
>JALVHV010000058.1 GCA_027028845.1 Pyrodictiaceae archaeon
CTACACCTTCTCTCATAACGGTATCTGATAAAGCAAGCCTAGCAATCCTGCCACCACTAGGCATTGTCGCTGCGGCAGCATACACTGGGGACAAGCTACTCGCACTAGCAGCTCCACCCGTGTTCCTTGCTCTGTACTACCTGCTCAGAACCAGGCTTGTTACATCAGAGGAGTCGCCTCAGGGCCTAGGCGAGGCAAGTGCCGAGGAAGGTGGCAACGAGCCCAGCGATGAGGAGAGCAGCGAGGCCCTAGTCTGACTCAGACGGTTTATCACCCCTCTCTATCTCTATAACGTTTCCCGTTATCTTGCTACTAGGCACTAATACCTTCTTGTCGTAGTCCATTAAGACTGTGTACATAACATCTATGTCCACTACCCTGCCCTTGGCTCCTGGGATAAAAACTGTTATTAACGTATGTTAACGGGATAGTTATTGACTATGGGGGTGCATGGCGGTGAAGAGTATAGCAGAGAAAGCCAGCGGCGAAGAGGTCTATAAGAGGCTCGAGCAAAGCCTTAACCCCGACTGGCGCGAATACGTCGTGCTCGTAGCCGATAAGCTAGACGGCGACAAGCACCCCTTCGCGGTCCTAGCGGCAATAATTCTCAGCCAGAACACGAGCGACAAGAACTCAATCAAGGCCTACTACCGGCTCCGGGAAACAATCGGGGTCTCCCCGGAAGCTATCCTGGAAGCACCCCTAGACAAGCTAGTAGAAGCCATAAGGCCAGCTGGGTTACCTAACCAGAAAGCTAGGAGCCTCAAGGAGGCAGCCAAGAGGATACTCGAGGCAGGAGGCGAGCACATACTCCTAGAGATGCCCTGGGAGAAGCTAAGAGAATTCCTCCTCTCAATACCCGGCATAGGCGAGAAGACAGCAGATGTCTTCCTCTCAGTCAAGAGGAGAGCCCCAGTATTCGCCGTTGACACCCATGCTATGAGGATAGCTAAGCGCTGGGGCCTCGTACCACCCAACGCTGGGTACCGAGAGGTCTCCCGCGCCCTCCTAGAGTTCTTCGGGCCGGAGAGGAGTGAGGAAGCTCATCGCCTCATAATAGCGCTCGGTAGGAGGTATTGTAGGGCCCGCAACCCCTTGTGCAACGAGTGCCCACTAAGAGACATATGTCCAAAGATAGGGGTAAAAGAGGCGGAGCAGAAGAGGCCAGCTATGCCTCAGCAGCTCTCCTCGCGAGGCTAGCAACGATATAGGCTATGGCGGAAACCGTTATCGTTATCGTGAAGCTCAGCATGAATACATTGAGGAGAAGCGCTGGCGGCCTTACATGGGCGATACTGGTCCCTACCCTGGCCACGGCTATAGCGAGAGCCGTTGCTGCACCAGCTAGCGCCGAGGCTCTTGCCGCTACGGGGTCGCGGTGCCCAAGCACGGCTGCAAGCACCGGTACCAGTAATGCTCCAGCGGTGATGCTCCACCCAGCCTTGAACACGCCCGTTAACGCCATATAGATCGTCTTGGGGAGCGAGAGCACAGCTATAGCTGCTAGAGTCGCTGCAACGACTACCCCCGCGCTAGCGAGCCGGAGCCTACCTGGGTCACGGCTACCAGCAGCATCGTAGACGAGGGCGCTTGCCGCGGTAAGTGCTACCGAGTCAGCAGTACTCATTGCCGCAGCTAAGACAGCTGCAGCGAGCACAGCTAGCCCTGGCTCACCAAGCAGCCTCGCCACTAGCGATGGCAATGCATCTATAGGCTTGCTCGGCGACGCCAATTGGTGCGCGGCTAGCCCTGCCAGGAAGGAGCCGAGAGCAACAATGAACGCGAAGAGCGTTGCCAGCCCCGTTGCCCTCCTAACAGCCCTTGTGCTCGGAACAGTGTAGAACCTGTTAAGCAGCTGCGGTAGCCCCCATACAGCGAGGCTCGTGAGCAGTGCCAAGTCGATTATGAGTAGTGGGCTTGGCGGCTTAGCTGCTACGGCGTCTAGGCTAGCTGGCCCAGCCTTGCCCAGTGCTAGGAAGGCTACTGCGCCTACTATGCTAGCCATTATCACTCCTTGGAGTACATCGGTGAGCACTACGCTGTACATGCCGCCGAGAGCCACGTAGCCTGCGAGCACGGCAGCTATGATTGCAGCGGAGACCCCTAGCCCTATGTGCAGGGCACTACTAAGCACCACTGCTACTCCGCTAGCTACTGTAACAAGGTATAGTAGCAGCCCAATAGAGACCGTGATACCTAGTAGTCTCTGAAGCCCCTTGTCGCCGTGGAGTCTTGCCACGAGCTCTGGTATGGTGAGTGCATCAAGCATCCTACCCAGCTTATTAACCCTCTCGCCAACAACTATGAATGCGAGTAGAGCCCCTATCGCTATGTTCGCTAACGGTATGACCAGGGACAATGGGCCCCAGGCATACGCCCACGAGCTACCAACAATCATCACGACGCTAGAGAAATACGTAGCGCCGAAAGTGAAGGCGAGCATCCAGTCCCTCATAGACCGGTGAGCTACTAGGAAGCCCTTGAGCGACGAGGCCTTATCCTTGACAGCAACACCTATAGCGAGGCTAGCAGCTAGGTACGCTGCGACCACACCACTGGTATCCAGTGGAGGCGGTGGCATAGTGTCTCAATCCTCCTCCTCTACTGGTAGGAGGCTGTAAACGAACCCGGCGACAACGAGTAGTAAGCCGATAACAATCGCGGCAACGACCATTCCTTGCTCACCCCCTCTTATCGATGACTCTCTTGGCCTTTCCTCCCTCTCCGCGTGGAAGCTCGCCAGGGTCAACGATGACTACTCGTGGATTCACAATTATTGCCTCCCTTAGCCTCTCCTGTAGCCTCCTAGCCAGCTCTCTCTTCTCCTCATCGCTTAGCCTCTTGGAAGCTTCTACTACGACGGTGAGCTTGTCCATGGAGTCCTCTCGCTCAACTATTATCTGGTAATAGGGGGCGGTTAGTGGCTCCGATAACACTATCATCTCTATTGTCTGCGGGAACACATTTACACCATTGATTATCAGCATATCGTCTGCCCTCCCCTTTATCCTAGCAATCCTCTTCATGGTTCTTCCGCAGTCGCAGCTCCTCGCATCAAGGATGAACGTTAAGTCATTAGTCCAGTACCTTATCAGCGGCATAGCGTCATGAGTTAGAGGCGTAACAACTAGGACGCCTTCCTCCTCTGGCTCCAGCGGCTCCCCCGTCTTAGGGTCAACAACCTCGACTAAGTAATGGTCCTCCCATACGTGGAGCCCATCGTGGATGTGGCAGTCAACAGCTGTGCCTGGGCCATAGAGCTCGCTCATACCATACACATCATAGCTGTCCATGTCCCATAGCTTGTTAATCCTCCTCCTCATCTCCTCGCTCCACATCTCTGCGCCAAAGAACCCGAGCCTAACCCCGGTGTCGCGGGCAGGATCAACACCCATCTCTAGCGCGGTCTCAGCAAGCCTTATCGCATAATTAGGAACAGATGTAAGGGCCGTGGCGCCTAGGTCACGTATCATTTGTACGTGGCGTCTCGTGTACCCAGGGCCAGCAGGCACTATCGTGGCTCCTAGGCGCATAGCTCCGTAATGGAATCCTAGGCCACCGGTAAACCAGTGATAATTGAGCGTAGAGTACAGTACATCCCCGCGAGCTAGTCCTCCAGCAGCAAGTGTACGTGCCATGAGCTCTGCCCAGTTCTCTAAATCCCTCCTCGTATAGGCAACAACAGTGGGTCTACCAGTTGTGCCGCTACTCGCATGAACCTCTAGTACCTCGCTAAGAGGGACAGCTAGTAGGCCGAAGGGATACTCTCTGCGTAGGTCGTCCTTGAAGGTGAAGGGGAGCCTCCTTACATCCTCTAGGCTCTTGATATCCTCGGGGCTTATCCCTGCCTCCTTCATCCTCTTCCTATAGAGCGGCACATTCTCGTAGGCGTGTTTTACTGTCAGCCTTAGCCTCTCTAGCTGTATCTTCTCTATCTCTTCGCGCGGAGCAGACTCTATACTAGGCTGTAACATGTAGGGCTTGACAGGCATAGCTACCACCTAGAACACGTAGTGCTCGTGGAAGAGGCGCGGCAAGGACCTTGGCGAGAATACGCTCTACTCAGCCTTTCTCTACAAAAACACGGTAGGTACAGCCCTACAATAGGTAACGATATTGGCGCAAGGGACTCACCCCCGTTTATCGCCATTGGCGCATCGGAGCCACCTCCCTCACATAGCGACATAGGGGTATAGAGTATGGGGTGTACTAGTCAAAGGCTGGTCTACACGCTCACTCCTAGCAAGGTATTTAAGACTTACCCGCGTAACCGATACAGAAACCGTAACGCGTCTAAAGACGCGTCGCACTACTCCTTATCTGGGAATGTGCCCTCTAGCCAAGAAGTAGGGGAGGTACTTGGAGCCGAGACTCTACCCCAACGAGTGCGTAAAGAGGGTAATAGCCTTCGTGCCCAAGGGGCATCTCCATGCACGCTTCATTATAGAGCTATGTGACCAGACCCTAGTGCTCCACGAAGCGGCTGTCGCGGGGCTTGTACGAGCCTTCGCCTCGGTAGCGCTACACCCAACCAGAGTAGCAGTAGAGCTCGTATCGAGGAGGCTTTCCGAGGACGAGAAGAAACCAGTGTTTGCTGAGTGGCAGCTAATAGACATGGGGAGAGACGAGGAAACTATCCAGGAGGAAGCAGAGAGAATCTGGGCCAACGCCTCTATACCAGAGTGTTGCACCAAGAACCGAGGCGAGGAAAGAGGGGCTGTGACAAGGCCCTAGTGTATGGGTTCCTGCTCACTGCATAGCTTTAGCGAGTAAAGCTTCCTATTACCACGATCCTCGCTAACAACTACACCCCTCTCCTCGAGCAGTTGGAGTCTTTCACGCACTATTCGGCGAGAAGCACTACCCCTCAGCTCCCTCACGAGCCGAGTTATCTCACTAATACTCCTAGGCTTGCAATCAGCTAGGACCTCAACAATAGCCCTCGAGATTGGATCGCTCACGAAGCGATAAGTCTCAATTACTCGTCTCGCAGCCTCCACAGCCCTCATGGCCGGCATAGAGAACGCGACGGCAAGCCTAGCAGCAACCGATGCCTCCTCGCTCATGGAGCCCAGCAGCTCCTCTAGGCGCTCGAGCCTCTGAAGAGCCTCAGCCAGTAACTCCTCTAGCCTCCTCAACCTCTCCTCAACGCTGGGCAAGGAGCTAGCCTCCGTAGATTCCTCGAAGAAGATTTGCTAATATTAATTGAGTAGGTTATGTATAAAAAGATGTGATAGAGGAAAAATTATTGCTCCTCGCTATCCCTCTTCTTTTCCTCTTCTTCGCCTTCTATCTTTACCTCGTAGCCTTCGCCCTCTTCCTTCTTTTCTAGCCGTATTATCTTTGGCTTGCCCTTACTCATCGTAACTACGAGCGGGGTTGGCGGCTTTGTGCCCCCACTCATGGATTTTTGGAGCATCTCTATGAAGCTCGAGACCTTTGGGATAGCCTCTAGCTTTGCCTCGAGGAACCTCTGCGTAAGCTCGTAGGCCTTGTCCGGAGGCATACCGCTCTCTACAAGGCTCTTATACATCTGCGCGATTTCCCTACCGAGTTTCTCTCCATCAAAGCTCTTGCTCAGTGTATCGAGGAACTCCTTTACCAGGTCCTTTATCTGGTACATGAACTCCGCAACGGTTCCGAGCACTTGTTTTAACTCATCGATTTCCCCTGAGCCCTTGGGCTGCATGGGCTTCTTTTCCTCGGACACGTGGACTTCACCTCTTCCTCGTTCTCCGTCGGGTATCTAGTAGGGCTTGTTCACCCTAGTCAGTTCTCCGTCTTCAGAGTGGCCAGCGGGTGGCCTCTCCGAGCCTCGAGCCCGAGGAGGCCGAGGAGCCCAGGGATTCTTGGGCGCTGTTTCTCCAAGAAAGCTGAGTAGACTGAGACCAGGGCTTCGCGGTACTCTCTGGGAATCCTTGCTCGGGCTAGTTGTGAGGAGAATGCTCTTCTCCACCTCCAGTACCGGAATCGGAAACGCAGCGTGGTGAGCTGGAGAGAAACGTAGAGCGCTAGGGCTCCGAGGAGTAGCTTGGTTGAGGCCAATAGTATTGCTAGTAGCCTTGTCCTCTGAGCCAAAGCAATTACTCCGGGTAAGTAGTGCTCCTCGGTGCTCTATATTCCCTATTGTTCTACGCTAGGCTCTTCTCTCGATGCTCTTCCTCTATTATTGGCCTTGTCCACGAGCCGTATAGGAGCCATAGTAGTGCTGCCAGCCCCGTCACATAGTTACTTATAGCCATGCCGAGCCATAGGCCCTTCTCACCCATCCCCATCTTATATGCTAGTAGCCATGATAAGGGGACCCTCATTCCCCAGAGCCTCGCCGCGCCGAGGGCTGATACGAAGAATGTCCTACCACTGCTCCGCGCAACAGTGTTTGCCAACATGAATAACGTGAAGCCAAGGGTGCTCGGAGCAAATATGTGAAGCATATCAACAGTTATCCTTACAACGTTGGGGTCACGGCTAAATATCATCGCGAAGGGCTTCGCATAGATCACTATCACTACTAGGAAACCCGTGACTGCTAGGAGGAGCGTCGTGAGCCCTATCCAAAGGGCCTTCTTTGCCCTCTCTATCATCCTCGCCCCGAGTGCCTGTGCCACGACGATGCCGGTTGCTCTCCCGAGGGGCATGGATATTATGCGGTCAAAGCCTATGACTACCTGACCTATCGAGTATGCTGCCACGACGTCGGTGCCTAGCCCAGAGACTATGCCAGCCATAGTCATGAAGCCAAGGGTTATCGCTAGTCTCTGCCCTATCTGTGGAAGCGAGACATGCATGGCTAGGCGCACATAGCGTCTCCGGGGCACTAGGTCTTCTAGAGATAGCTTCACGCCGTGCTTGCCATGAGCGAAGCTATGTATTGCGTAGCTAGCGGAGAATATCCTAGCGAAGAGCGTTGCTAGTGCTGCCCCGAGTATCCCTAGGCGTGGTAGCCCGAGGAGGCCGAATATCAGCACGGGGTCTAGGGCCATGTTTATCAGCGTAGCAGCTACGCCTACCTTCATCGGGGTCCTTGTGTCGCCAACAGCGCTCATAGTCATTGTGAAGAACAAGTATATCGCGGCAAACGGTATACCGGTGGCAAGTACTGTTAGATAGATATATGCTAGTGGCCTAATATCGCTGGGCACATGTATAGCCGATAAATAAGTATTAGCTGTAGCTATAATGACTAGTGCTCCTGGTATCGTTATAGCGAGCATTAGGCCGAGAACGGTGCCAGCGGCCTCCCGTGCCTCTCGGTACCTCGCGGCCCCGATGTATTGGCCCACTAGTGCAGAGACACTACTAGCGAGTCCAAATGATACGCCGAACAATATGTCGGGGTAGGGCCAGGACACTATAGGTGCTCCGAGAGCAGCTTTGCCGAGCCTAGAGAGCCAGAAGGTATCAACTATCTCATATACAGTATTAATGCTCATGGAGAGCATGAGCGGCGCGGCGAGCCACAATATGAGCTTGAACAAGTTAGGCTCAGTGAGCACCCTCTCGCGTAAGCCCCTAATCCTGGCACTCATATCGTCACTATGTGACAATTCTCTGCTCCACCGCTATCCATTATTGTCTCAAAAGTTCATCGCTAAACAGTGCAAGTCTCTACGAGGCGCTGTAGAGGATTTGATGATATAAGAGACCTCCAGCCAGCATAGGGGCAGACAAGACCTATATATACAGAGCCAAGAACAGTACCCGGCGTAGTCCTAGACGCTAAAATCCGCGGCAAAGGCGAGGAAGACTACAAAAAGAGATGAATTATTTGCCAGGTAGGGAGAAGGCTATATCCTCGGCTCTAGTACTCCCTTCTCTATTAACCGTATCAGTACCTGCCTCGCCTCATCAGCCTCGAGGCCTAGTCTCTCAGCGACAAGTTGCACTGCTTCGCGGAACAGGAGCTCCCCTCTACGCCTTCTCTCCCTCACTATTTCCTGGTAGGCCTTCAGCTCCTCGGCTCCGAGTATCCCAGCTTCCTCGATGAGCCTCCGCAGAGCCTCTAGGTGAGACCTCATCGCCTTTATCGCTGCGAACACGTCACCCCTCTTCTCGAGCCGTGGCGGTTCCCGGCCTATCGCGCGCAGGGCCTCCTCGAGCGCGGCTGCCTCGGCCTCGAGGCTAGCTAGTACCCGCCTTGCCTCGGCCTCTGCTTCCCGGAGTATTCGCTGGCCACGGTCAAGGCTATCCCGTAGTATTGTGCGAGCGCTCTCCACGAGGCCCCTTGCAGCGCGGACGGCATCGAGTACATCACTGCTATGCATCCTTAGCGTCTCCAACGCCTTGTTCTTCATAGCCTCTGCCTGGCCTAGTGCAGAGTCCAGGTCGCTTAGGGCCTCTCCCAGCATAGCTGCCTGGGCAAGCGCGGCTTCCTTTGCCTCCTCGTATGCACGGGCAAGTGCCTTGTACCAGCTCCTCGCAGCTACGAGGCTCTCCTCAAGCCCAGCAAGCTCCTCTAGGAGGCGCGTCACTTGCTCATCTAGCTCCACAAGTGGGCGCCTAGCCTCCTCGAGGCTCCTTCGCAGAGCCTTGACGAGCTCCTCTAGCTCCTCTACGCTTAGCTCCTCTGCGCCCTTGGCCTCGAAGCCTGGGAGCGCTAGTTTCTCAGGAGGTATCTTGACTCCTAGCTTGCCTAGTTTCTCCGAGAGCTTCTCTGCTAATCTACGCGTCTCGGCAGTATCCTCGAGTATCCTCCTCACGGACTCCAGTATGGCCTCGAGCCTGGCCAAGAGCTGCTCTATGCGGGGCTCTAGCCTAGGCCCGGTCTCAGCCAGCAGTACTATTCCCAGTTCTTCCAGCCTCTTGTAGAGAAGGTATAGCTTGTAGTTGTAGTGGATCACGGGGCCGAGCCCATTAACGTAGAACGGTGTGTAGCGCCCAGGGTCCCGTGGATGCTTCTTCTTGGCCTCGTCCCATATCCTAGCAACGTTTTTCTCTAGCTCTTCCTCGCTGAGGTGCAGCCTCTCTATCTCCTCGAAGACGCTTAGTGCGTCATCGAGTCTCTCGATGACCGGTGTCTTGATCCTTACTCGTTTCCCGAGTAGGGTCTCTAGCTGCGAGCTAAGAGCCTCTACGAGCTCCTCGGCTCTCCTAGCCGTGTTCTCTATCTCTGCTCGCAGCCTCCTAGCATCCTCGGCTGCTCTAGCCACGTGGGCTGAGAGGACCTCGTCCCTCACGTAGGTAGCTGTATCGTATACTAGGCGCGCGAGCCGGAGGCTCATTAAGCGGTTCCCAGCCCTCAGCGCCTCTACAGCGGTATCGAGCAGTGCTCTCATCTTCTTCGTGAACTCCTCTAGGCTACCAGCTCGATAATCCCTAGCCTTAGCCGAGACTACTAGCCCCCATGTCGCCGCTACCGGGTTCTTCTCTATCTCCCCGACTACCTGCCTAGCCTCCTCTACTAGTCTCCAAGCATCCTCGTCGCTGTCCGTCAGCCTCAGCCTTGCTCTCTCAGCGTCGACGCGCCTACTAGACCCAGAGGCTGTGACCACTAATCCCCTATAGAGGAGGCTCTGGAGAATCATTCGCCGGGTACCAGGGTTACGGGCAGCCATTACCAAGTGGTCCCATATCTGCGAGGCCTGTACCTCGCGGTTTCTCGCATCGAGCTGCTCTAGTACACGTATAACAGCTTTCTCGAAGGGGCTCAGCACGTCTATGTATACGCTCCCGTTCCTCTTCTCGAGGAACCCGTTCGCCGCTAAGAGCGTCATGTATCTCTCGAGGGTTGTGTACTCGTTGCGATCAATATCGGGGCTGAGTAGGCCTCTCCCCTCGCCGCCCTGTCCACGATAGAGGTGGTATCTCATTACGTACTCGTAGGCAGCGTTAAGGGCTTCTTGCACAGTGGCCCTAGTGCTCGGGGCTACTAGGAAGTAGCGTAACGCGCCACTAAGCTCAGTGGGGCGCTCAACATCGTAGCCTAGTGCTGGGTCGCGGATGATTATTGGTGTATTGTCCACGCCTTCCTCGAGGCCCCTTATGAGCCTCTCCTTTATCCTTAGCTCCTCGCCTAGTTCTCTCAAGAGATTGGTTAGGCGTAGCGGGTCTAGGCCAGCTGCCTCGGCCTCTCCGGGTTCTCTCACTACTCGGTCTATGTTCCTGAGGGCCTCCTCTACTCCCCCATAGGCATCGCTCATCTTTATCCCGAGCGCTTGTAGCCTTACACGGGTCATCATGGAGTCTATTGGGGCCCTCACTATTTTTACGAAGAATTTTGCCTCAAGTGCCTCTAGTATCCTCTCAGCCTGCGGCTCGACACCGCCGTGATAGACTAGGAGTATTGCGTGGGGCCTCCAGTTAGTCATGAGGGCTGTTAGTAGCTGGCTCTCAAGCCTCTTAGCCTCAGCGCTCGTTACCTGGCCCGGTACCGTGTAGAGCATTAGCCTCGCCGTGGCGTCACCGAGGAGCCTAACAATTACACGGGCTACTCCATCACCCTGTACAGCCGGCTCAGCAGCAAGCATGCCCTCGCTCGCTAGTAGCGCTGCTATGCCTAGGAGGAGGTGCTGTTTACCCGCCTCGGTGTAGACTCTGCGAATAATCCTTAGCCTCTCGACGCGATCAGCTATGAAGTCCAGGTAGTGTAGCTCAGGGCTCACGTAGAGTACTCTTTGCATCTTGGGAGAGAGGAGTAGTGCGTGCTCGCTGCGCATAGGGAGTAGTTTCGAGAACAAGCCCTCCCACAGTATACCAGCTAGTCTCTCGGCCTCGGAGCGGCTAAGCTCGATAGGCGCTGCATCCGCTACTAGTAGGACGGCATCCTCCTCGCTAGGAGGAGTAGCGACGACTAGGCGGCCAGCAGGGTCGAGGTAGACGAGACTATCCAGTAGCTTCTCGAGCGGCCTAGCCTCGTCCCTTGGTGCTAGCTGGGGCATCAGCTTAGCTACCTCTGGCTCTACCCCGCGGAGGAGCTTGAACGCGTCCTCCACAGCTGGTACCAGGACGACGCTGTGGACTAGGCGCTGGACACCCAGCTCTCTACGAGGCCATGCTTGTTCACCGTACATGTTGAGCTCTCTCACCGCCTCGGCTAGGAGCTCTCTGCGGAGACCAGTAACCTCTACTAGCTGTTGCCAAGTAGCAGCGCCCCGCGCCACTAGCTCGTCAAGTACCCTCCTAGCCCGGGACGGGTCTAGGCCAGCGAGCTTAGCCCTAGCCTCCCAGCCATCGATTAGCCTCGCATAGGCCTCGGTGTTTATCGCGGGTATCTCCGCACCCCCGACGCTTAGCTTGAGGCTCTCAAGCGCCTCCAACAACTCCTCTGTATCAAGTATAGCGACGGCGTCGCCGCAGCCCCTCCGGCCACGGCTCCACGAGACCAGGTAACGGAAGGCAGACACGATGGCGCCCATGTTGCCGAGGCTACTAGAGACAACAGCGTTGGCCAAGCCATGGTCAACCAGTAGCGCGTCGAGCCCCTCTCCGAGAGAGTAGCGCGAGAGACTCTCGAGGAACGCGAATGCCTCTCTACGGCTAAGCGGCTGAACCCATATAGTCCTCACTCGTCTCTTGAGACGAGCAGCTATCGTGGCGAAGTCCCTTAGGCCCATGAGCCTACTATAAGCGGGTGGAGTAAGGCTAGCAACCACGTGGAACCTGCCACTTAGGCACCTCTCTCCCCTACACCGGGCAGAGACAAGCTCAACGTCGCCGTTGAGGAGCCCCACTAGCCCAGCAACGATTACCCCTAGCTCCTCCTCAGAGGCAGAGGCTACCAAGTCCTCAAGCTCATCTATGAACACTATTACGCCCCTGCCCTTGCCTGCTAGCTCCTCGAGCACGCGCTCCACGTAGTCACGTAGACTGGGAGCCGCGTCAGGTGGTCCGAAGCGTGCAAGGAGCCCGGCATTCTCGAGCCCAGCTGCGAGCAGAGCAGCCGCGAGGCGATAGGCCGGGTCCTTCTCCGAGCGCTGACGAAGAGCCCCGAGGTGAGCCTGTATAGTAGCTGCCCTGGTCTCGAGTGTTAGCCAGCCACGTCGCTCAGCCCATGGCTTGACCCGGGCATTATAGATGCTTGTCTTGCCCTCACCCCACTCAGCTACTAGCATTACTAGTACGGGGTCACTGCTCTTCTCTAGCTCGTTAAGCGCCTCAGCTACTTGCTGATAGACTCGTTGCCTGCTGGGCAGTGGAGGGATGTACTCGTCTAGCATCCCTGCATCGGTGCCAGTTAGGCTCGGTAGCCTCCGGGGTACAGCGCCGCACCCGGGATTCCTAGTAGCCATTAGTCCCCCTAGCTAGAAGAAGAGCGGTAACACACGTACAACACCACTCACAAACAAGCAGCGGTAACACCGTATATACACCAGTACTATTCCTTATTCAGCGAAGCCTCGCCAGAGTCTTACATGATAAGTGCTCGTATAGCCTAGAACTAGTTTTTTGAACCAAGAAACACCCACTATGAAACCATGGTGACCCTCTTCTTGCGCAGCAACGGCCCGCTCCTAGTGCTAGCCCTCGGCGGCAACGCCTTCATGAGAAAGGGCGAGGGAATAGAGAAGCAATGGGACAACGTGCGCACAGCAGCTAAGGCGATAGTAGAGCTTGTCGAGAAAGGGTACCGCGTAGTAGTGACCCATGGTAATGGGCCGCAGGTAGGCCTAATACTCGAGTGGATTCACAAGGTCTCGCCTCACTTAGCGAGTGCCCTCACAATGGACATAGCGGGGGCGATGACGCAGGGATGGCTAGGCTATATGCTCCAACAAGCAATAGGTAATGAGCTAGAGGAGCGGGGCCTAGCGAGAAGAGTAGCAACAATAGTAACACAGGTACTTGTTGACAAGAATGACCCGGCATTCGCTAATCCTACTAAGTACGTGGGCAGCTACTATGACTGCAAAGAAGCAGAGGAGATAGCTAGGAAGACGGGCTGGGTGTTCAAACCGGACCCCCGGGGCGGTTGTAGGAGAGTAGTACCGAGCCCACGGCCACTAGAGGTAGTTGAGCTAGACGCTATAAAGAAGCTAGTAGAGAGCGACTACATAGTGGTAGCGGTTGGTGGTGGAGGAGTACCCGTTATAAGGGAAAACAATATGCTCCAAGGAGTAGAAGCGGTAATAGACAAGGACTTGGCCTCAAGCCTCC
>JALVHV010000059.1 GCA_027028845.1 Pyrodictiaceae archaeon
TGACTGTTGAGTGGGCCCAGGGAGCAAGCGTCCTACCAACAATGAACTTCAGGGAGGGAGTCTTCGACGACTACGAAAAGATAGGCGGCATGTACATGGAGAAGATAAGGGTTGCTCTGAGGAGCTGTCCATACTGCGCCATGAGCTGTGGCCACGTGATCAAGGACTCTGAGGGCCAGGAGGTTGAGCTGGACTACGAGAACGTTGCAATGCTTGGAAGCAACCTCGGCATAGGGAGGCTAGAGGACGTCGCTATTCTGAACAGGCTAGCAGACTACTACGGCATGGACACCATTAGTCTCGGCAACGTCCTCGGCTACGCCCTCGAGGCAGCCGAGAGAGGCAAGCTAGAGATAGACGCAAGGTGGGGCGAGGTCGCGAAGATAATTAGGCTAGTAGAGGACATAGCTCATCGCAGAGGCATAGGGGACCTCCTCGCCGAGGGCGTGAAACGGGTATCAGAGAAAGTAGGGGAGACCTGGTACGCTATGCACGTCAAGGGCCTAGAGATAAGCGCCTACGACTGCCACGCCGCACCAGGCATGGCGCTTGCATACGCGACTAGTCCAATAGGTGCCCACCACAAGGACTCATGGGTAATTAGCTGGGAGGTGCAGCACGGCCGCTTCGAGTACAACCGGGAGAAGGTAAGGAAGGTCATAGAGCTCCAGAGAATAAGAGGCGGGTTCTTCGAGTCAGCCGTGACCTGTAGGTTCCCGTGGGTCGAGCTAGGCATAGACTTCAACCACTACCTGAGAATGCTGAAGGCAGCCACAGGGCTAACAATGACTATGGATGACGTGGTGGCGCTAGCCGATAGGATCTATGCACTCATAAGGATGATATGGGTACGAGAACTAGGAGGCTGGAGCATAGAGATGGATATGCCGCCCGAGAGATGGTTCAAGGAGCCACTCACCAAGGGGCCGCTAAAGGGAGCAAAGCTGGACAAGGACAAGTTCCTAGAAATGCTCAGAATGTACTACGAGGAGCGCGGCTGGGCAAGCAACGGAGTACCCAAGCCAGAGACCCTCAAGCGCCTAGGACTAGAAGACGCTGTGCCGCTGGCAGAGAAGTACGCGAAGTAAGCCGTTCAGAACACGACCACATTCTGTTCACGTAGTTTTTAGTAGTATTACATCATCCTACACGAACAGCAATCATTGAGTACTTACTTTATCATGTATCGGCCTGCGGCTTCACTATCCTCTAGTTCTCTCCTTAGTGAGGGGGTAGCTTGTTATTCCCCAGCGAAGCTAGATTCTTATGAGAAGCTTGAAAGGGGTAGGCAATGCCCAGGATAATCGTCGCTGGGTCGGGATTCGCTGGAGTAGAGGCAGTGGCTAGGCTTGCTAGTCGCGGTCTCTGCGACAAGTATGAGTGCCTATGGATCTCCCCAGGGAAGATTATGAGTTTCCAGCCCCTGATACCACTGGTAGCCTCGGGGAGGCTCAGAGCCGAGGACATTGTGTTTGGGCTGGAGAGGTTCGCGCGGAGCATTGGGGCCGAGCTACTGGATGACAAGGTGACCAGGATTGATAAAGACAAAGTGGTTCTCGCAGAGAACGGGGACCTCGGCTACGACTTCCTAGTAGTAGCTGCTGGTGCTAGGCCCGCGTTCTACGGCGTACCCGGCGCCGATACCTATACCGTGCCGCTTTACTCGCCAAGCGAGGCAAAGAGCCTATACGAGAAGCTCGTGAGAGGCGAAGCTAGTAGTGTCGCGATAGTTGGTGCAGGCTTTGTCGGTGTGGAGCTTGGTGCTGAGCTCCTCTGGCTAAACAGGGAAAAAGAACTCGGTGTAGACGTCGCGCTCATCGATATGCTTTCCGAGCCTCTCCAGTTGCTCGGAAACCCTGCTGCCTCTAGGCTTGCCCGGAGAATCCTGGGTGAGATGGGCGCAATCCTTCTCATGAATCATCGCGTCGCGAGGGTTGAGCCGGGGAAGCTCGTGTTCAGCGACGGGGACAGCGTAGAGGCGGACATAATTGTGTGGAGTGCTGGGCTCCAGGGACCAGGCATAGAGGCCCCAAGGGAGGCTATCGGGAAGGGAGGCTTCCTGGAGGTAGATGAGTATCTACGAGTAAGGGGCCTCGGCGGAAAAGTCTACGCAGTAGGCGACTCAGCAACCATGCGAAGGAATAACTGTATAGCACTAAAGATGGCGCGCGAGGCAATAAGCTCCGCGAGAACCGCGGTAGCAAACATCGCGGCCAGTATCAGTGGCGGCGAGCTGCACCGCTATAAGCCGATGATAACCAACTGCTTCCCATTGGCTGGGATAAGCCTCGGCCCAGGAGACGGCATACTAGTCATAGGTAAGAGCATCGCGCTGAGAAGTAACCTGGCAGAGCTATATCACAAAACAGTGCTAAAGTATTACGAGAGGCTATTAGGGAGGCAAGAGAAATAGAATATGAGAGGGACAGTCCTTGGATAACATAGATGATGCTGCCGAGGCAATAAAGGTTCTTAAGGAGAAGCTTAGCAGTGCAAACATAAACCCAGAGTTCATGACTATTACTAACGTGTATAGAAAAGGAAACGTATGGATTATCGAGTTTACCTATATGTTTCGCACCTATATAGCAGAACTAGATACAAGCGGAAAATTATTATCGCTAAGAAGCAAGACTATTCTCCAACCCACGGCACTCGCCACGTAAACTAGATGGAAGGACACAAAGATGATAGACCTAATAGAGCGAACCGAGAGTATAAGAAGAAAATACGAGCAATACCATAGGCCCCTCCAAAAGGAGAGCTAGAGAAAGCGGGAGAAGTCCCATGGTCTATAATAGTCATTATGCTAGACACAATAAGCATGCTAGTGCAAGGAAGGCCCTTGAGAAGGCATCGTGAGCTAAAAATGTTTGTAAAGACCAGGCTCGCTCAACTCTACAATAGCCTAACTGGCGGTGACCCAGTCGTACTGGTTAAGCTTTTTGAAACACTGAAAGGCTTCACGCAAATTTTTACCACGAGTTCTTGGACACGGAGGAATTGCTCAACTATATTGGAGCGGCCGAGCTCTTGGCCCAAATCCTTAATGAATTACTGGAGATTGTTATAAAGAGGATCCAAGGCTCGGAGTAAAGGAGGGACTATATTACCCTGTGTAGCGATAGACTGTCATGCCTTCACGGGTTACGTGGATTGCTCCTGCGCCTAGGCCGTGGTATAGGCTTGTGAAGACAGTTATGACGCTGTGTCTTAGCTCTTCTAGGCTCCTCTTCTCTCCGTGTCTTAGCCCTGGCTCATAGCTGCCATCGGGTCTCCAGAGGGCTACGGCGTCCACGGTCTCGTGGGCTCTTATGATTAGTTCTAGGCTATTCGCCTCGAGGAATCTTCGCCAGGCTTCTCTTCCGTAAAAGTATATCCCTGGGCCTCTTATGCTGGGCGCGAACCACTCTAGGTCTCCGCGTGGATCATTCCAGAGTAGCTGCATCGGTATCCCGGCAGGGTCTATTGCGTCCCGTGTACAGTGTACTTCCTTGACTTGCTTAGCTATCTCTTCTAGGCTTGGGGGCTCCTCGGGCTCGTTGCTGCATTTCCTGCACGGGACTCCTCCATGGACTAGCCATATCTGGTTATTGAGGACCATGTAGAACGGTAGGCACATGTATAGCTCCTCTATGTAGTCCTGGGCCTCTGGGCCGAGCTTGTTTACTAGTTCCTCTCGGAAGCCATAGTAGTAGTTCATCACCGGGGACTCGTGGTTGCCCCTAAGCAGCACCACGTGCTCGGGCTCGGAGACTAGGCGTTCTAGGAGAAGCTCAAGGTTCTCAACACCACGTGGTCCCCGGTCAACGTAGTCTCCGAGGAATACCACTAGGTCTACGCCTAGCTCGTCGGCTAGGCCGAGAACCCACCTACTGGTCTCTGGGAAGCCGTGTGTATCCCCCGCGATTAGTACCGAGTCAGCGCTTCTCTCTAAGTAGGCACCGTGCCGCGTGCGCAGTATGCCGAGCGCATGCTCTACAAGCTCTTGTAGCTCACGGGCCATAGCGGTGCGCCTCCCCGCGTAGTACAAGTGGTTAGTGCTGATAACAAGTGCTTATCCACATGCCCGAGCAAGGGACTATGCAACTCCGAAGCCTTGGATTACCTCGCTGTTTTCGTATAGGGGTGAGTAGAATTAGGGGGTATTCCTAGCGTAGATAAGCTGGGCGCGTAACTCTAGAGGGGATTAGCCGTGAAGCCGAGGAGCCTTGTCAGGACGCCGGTAGGCGTTATTGCTGACTGGGACGCGGACGGCGTCACATCAGCAGCTATGATATATTATGCTCAGCACTATAAGCGCGTCTACCCGCTTCGTGGCCGCTACGACGTGGCCTTGGAGCCCGCTGGTCCCAGGGGGTTCCCTGACGCGCTTGGCCACATCGTTGGCGGTGGTGGGTGCCCGGACGCGCTTGTGGTGCTCGATATACCGCTGACTAGTGGCGTCTACGATGTTCTTAGCAGCTTTCTCCGCGAGTGCAAGGAGACACGCCTAGTCTATATCGATCACCACTTCTCAACCATATATATGTCCAAGAAGCTTTACGAGCTAAGCGAGGAGGTTTACCTAGGCCATAAGCCAACCGCTATGCTCACCTTTAACCTGCTACGTAGCCTAGGAGTACGTCACATGACGCCGAGGCTAGAGGCCTTCATGAAGGCTGTCGGCGTCCTAGAGAGAGGCGCGAGGCCCTTAACGGAGGCCGAGAGGAGGGTAGTCAAGCTCGCGGCGAGTATCTCAAAGGCGTGCACTGTTCTCCGAGACAAGGAGATGTGGCAGAAGCTAGTGAAGTGGCTGGCAAGTCCCTTGCCACAGGATATGCCGTTTGACCGCAAGCTCGTAGAGAAGGTCGTAAGGATAGCGGAGGAGAGCGATAGAGAGATAATGGAGAAGGCCAAGGAGCTAGCAATAACAGCTCGGAGAATAGGATACATACGGTTCATAGATGCCCGCGGGAAATGGACTAGTAGGGGCTCAAGCGCACTAGCCTCTAAGCTCTACAAGGTATTAAAGCAGCCAATAGCACTACTAATAGAGAGAGACGACGGAGTAAAACTCCTAATTATAAGGAGTAAGGGGAGGGGTGCCTACCGGGTCGCAGCCGGGCTAGTAAAGGAGGGAATAGCCCTGGATATAGGTGGTCATAGCGGCCTCGCAATAGTCAGGCTCAAGGATGACATAGACCTCTCCGAGCTAGAGAACGCGCTGAGGCGGCTAAGCCTCCGCCTATAGCTAAGACTAGGATAGGAAAAGACGCTGTTTTCTGGCCGTGTGGAGCATTAATGCACCTCCGCTGAACAAGGATATGATGAGCGGACACCTAGCCGAAGCCACATGCCCTACTCCCAGAGCCTCGCGCCCTGGCTCCGCAAGAAGTAATAGTCTCGGGACACGATATGTTGCAAGGAGACTGTGTTATACAGACTCTTGATTACTTCGATTTGGGTAATGAATTAGTGGCCAGGGGTAAGTAAGCTACCTCTTCCATTATTTATGAGTTACATAAGGAGTGGTCCTATGGGAAACGAGGAACCATTAAGCCGGGATATGTTGCGGTTGTTCAGAGCCGTTATGACTGGGCTACACTATATAGCCAGGCTGTGTGCATATCAACACCAGCTCCATTGCATAGATGCCCCGGTCTTTACCACAACGTTTCTCCGTAGTAGGGGCTTCAACGAATACACGATTCGTAGGATATGGCGGGCGGTATATAATCGTGACGTAATCCGGGGACAAGTGATATATAATTATAGGGGCGTGGTGTTTCGGTTCAAACCTAGACCCGAACACGGAGTAGCCTATCACGATGCAAAGACCATGACACCGATTGATAGGATAGACTGCATGGCACTAGGCGATGAGTGCTACGAAGTGCCTCATTGTAACTCTTTCTACATATACGTTGAGGGCGAGCTAGGCCACGCATTTATACGTATAAATGTAACCTATCTCGTCGGGCTCCTAGCTAGAACACATCCAGACTTTCTAGCCGAGTTCTTAGACTTTATTGACCGCGTTTTGGAGCGTCCAAGAGACGAGATAGAGGCTGCAGCCATACTTATAAACGAGGTATTGTCTATGTTGAGAGAGGAGAATAAGCTTCTGAGCTTTATTCTACCCTATGTGCCGCGGAGCCTTGAGGAACTACTCCGTGTATCACCGCTAGCTAAGAAACTATACATAGCGCTCATGGAGCACTTGGGAGCATCTGGGCTAAGGTAAATTCTATAAAACATAATGCTTGCTATTATCTACAGGTTACATGCCCGCTTCATGTACTGTGTTCTACGAGTTATCCTAATCCCTAGCAACTATACATATCTACTACATGGGTATCCGGTGACTATGCGTGTCTTACTCAGCCTTCCGCCCGGTATCCATCGCTTAGAGATCTATAGGATAACTGGTATGAAGGCACCTCCGCTCGGCCTAGCGTACATAGCTGCTGTGCTGGAGCGTAACGGACACAAGGTAAGGATCATAGACACGCCGACGCTCGAGATGGAAAGAGATACTTGGCTCAGCGAGGTCAAGTCCTGGAACCCCGACCTTGTCGGGTTATCACTACTAACACCGACTGCGCCAAAGGGGTACGAGGCTATCAAGTTATTGAAGGAGGAGCTACCCGATGTCCCGGTCATTGTTGGCGGTATTCACCCAACATTCATGTTCGACGAGGCCCTCGACCATGGGGCCGACATAGTGGTTAGGGGTGAGGGAGAATATACCACTGCGGAGCTAGTAGATGTTATTGAGCGCTACGGTCTCGATGAGGAGAAGCTTAGACAGGTTAGGGGAATAGCGTTTCGCTCAAAGAAGAACAGGAGAACAATACTTACTCCTGAGAGACCTCCACCCGATCTCGACGAGCTACCTTGGCCTGCCAGGCACCTCTTACCGATGGAGAAGTACACGTTGTTCAATAAACCGATAAGGATTATACACGTTATGGCTAGTCGTGGCTGCCCATATGGCTGCATGTACTGCTCGACTAGCTACTTCTTCGGGAGACGTGTACGGATCCGCAAGGCTCTCAACGTTGCTGACGAAATAGAGGAGGCTGTCTACAAGTACCGTGCAAAGCACATCGTGTTCGCTGATGATGACATAGGTGTTGGCAGGAAATTTATGCAAGAACTCATAACGGAGCTCAAGAGGCGCGGCCTTGACTTAACGTTTGCTTGTGGCTCCAGAGTAGACCACATGACGAAGGATTATATGAGGTTCCTCTACGAGAACGGCTGCAGCGCTCTCTACTTCGGTGTTGAGTCGGCTAACCAGGAGACGCTGAATAGGATAGGTAAGAAGATCACCCTGGAGCAAGTTGAGAGGGTGTTTCGCTGGAAGAAGGAGATAGGAGGATTCGCTACTGCTTCATTCATACTAGGGTTCCCGTGGGAGACCATAGATGATATGAAGAAGACTGTGGAGTTCGCGATAAAGATTGACCCAGACTATGCACAATTTACCGCACTGACACCTTACCCGGGTACGCCTCTCTACCAGTACGCGAAGAAGCATGGGCTCATAGAGGATACTAACTGGGAGCACTACACTACTGTTCGCGCTGTTATGCGTGGATTCCATTTCACTAGGAAGCAGCTTCAGAACATGATCAAGTATGCTTATCGCCGCTTCTACCTAAGGGCAGGATTTATCCTAAGAGAGCTTCGGGCCGGGAGACTCAAGGATCTCATAGGTGTTCTTTCCCGCGAGGCCTTCTCCATGGTTAAGGAGTTTATTGTGCACCCCTTACAGTGGAAAGGAGGTGAAAGGAGGTGAGCAGTGTAGGAGAGGTAGCCTCGGATGAAATCGAGAAGCTACACAAGGAGGCCAAGCGAGGAGGCATTGGCGCCTACCTCGCCGCCATTAGGATAATGTTCAATAACCCGGTAACAAGGTCGATGCTTAGGCTAGCTATCAAGAGGGTCCGGTGCGTCTATCCTGATCAAGGAGAAGTAGAGGCGACACTGCTCTATCACGCCCTTACCCGGTTCGCGGGCCAAGAACTATACTCGTGCCCGGTAACTGCACGCTTCCTCTCCGCAATGATAAACAAGATGGTTGAATTAGGTGTTAGGGCTCTCCACGGCGACCTCGACGAGGCTCGTAAGGCTCTCTCGGACCCGGCTCTTCGCCGCGGCATCGCGCTCGTCTTTGAGGGGCTTGCACGCTACGGTGTAACTGTTCCGCAGAAAATGCCAGCACCGTTCCTAATAGTATGGAACTTCACTAATATGTGTAATCTGCGCTGCAAGCACTGCTACCAGAGAGCCGACCACCCGCTACCAGATGAGCTAACGCTCGAGGAGAAACTGAAGCTCGTAGACGACCTCGATAAGGCCGGGGTGGCTGCTGTCGCGCTCAGCGGCGGCGAGCCAACCATCCATCCCCACTTCTACTACGTAGTGCACGAAATGGCTAGGAGAGGGATATACGCGGCTGTGGCAACTAATGGCTGGGTGTTCGCCGACATAGAGAAGCTTGAGAAAGCCGTCAAGCTGGGCCTACGCTACGTCGAGGTCTCTGTTGATAGCGCTAACCCGAAGAAGCATGACTGGTTCCGCGGTGTGCCTGGTGCGTGGCAACGGGCAGTAAAGGCTCTTGAGAATGCTGTTAAGCTTGGCGTTAGCCACGCCATGGCAGTTACTGTTACAAAGGCCAACATAGATGAAGTGGACGATATACTCGACCTCGCGGAGAGCATCGGTGTTGAGAGAGTTGTGTTCTTCAACTTCGTCCCAGTCGGGCGCGGCAAGGAGAACATGTGGCTAGACCTAGACCCCTTGGAGAGAGAGGAGTTCCTACGCCACATCTACAAGGAGATGAACAAGAGAAAGATACAGATAATCAGTACCGCGCCCCAGTACGGTAGAGTAGCACTACAACTAAGCGGCGGCAAAGAAGTCGCGCCAACACACTTCTACGTAGGCAACGACCCCATAGTAAAGGCTCTAGCAGAGTTCGTTGGCGGCTGTGGAGCCGGGAGAATATATGCAGCGATACAGCCCAATGGCGATGTAGCGCCATGTGTCTTCCTACCAATCAAGGTAGGGAGCGTCAGGGAGAAAAGCTTTAGAGAAATATGGGAGACCGCTCCCCTTTTCAAGAAGCTGCGGGACCGCGAGCAACTAAAGGGCTTCTGCGGCAAGTGCCCATTCAAGTACATATGTGGAGGGTGCCGCGCACGGGCCTACGCTTACTTCGGAGACCCCTTGGCACCCGATCCTGGCTGCATCTATAACCTAAAGGAGTGGAAGAAGCTACAAGAAGGACTTGGAGTAAAAATCAAGGTAGCTGCTCCAGCAAAGGCAGCGTAGACTAAGAACGATTTCTCCTCCCTCTACTTTTTCTTTTCCTGTAAGAATAATCTTATACCCTCAATACTGTCCATGAAGACGCCCTGGATTTGCTTGCTCCACGAGAGGCTCTCGTGTAGCCGCTTTGCCAGCTCATCAGTCTCTAGTATCTTCTTTATCAACTCCTCCGTGTCCGAGCCAAGGTTCTTACCTATTATTTCGACCCACAGCTTTACTTGCTCTCCATGCTTCTCCAAGAGGGTTCCGGGCCCCGGGCCTAGGTGTGTTGGCGCAATCCATTCCGGGTTATACTTCTTCATTTTCTCGAGGCTCTCGAGGAAAGGCTCTAGCTTGAAGGGCGGCGGTGTTGTCGGTACGAGACCACCACTTAGGGGGTCATAAATCCCTGCTGAATCCCCTGTAAATATTATTGTGCCCACTGGTAGCTCTAGTACGATGCTCTGGTGATGACTAGCGTGGCCAGGTGTATGGATTATCTCTAGCATGGTTTCTCCGAGCTCTACTTGTTCTCCATCGCTTGTAGGGCGGAGACCATTCATTGTATAGGGTACTGGTTCGCCGAACTCGTGGGCGCGTTCCCCGAGGACTTGTTGCGACGCCGTCCATAGCTTCGTGGGGTCTCTTAGGTGGCGTTCTCCTCTTGGATGAACAAGTGTCTCAACACTAAAGCCTCTCTGGGCTAGATGCTCGGCCAGCCTTGCTGCGCCACCGCCGTGGTCTAGGTGGATATGGGTAAGCACTACATAGACCTTGTTTATGCTGCGGCAGAGCCTTGTCACGGTTTCTGCTACTTGGCTAGCAGCGTTACTTGGCCCCGAGTCTATTAGGGCGCATGCCTGCCTATCCTTGACTAAGTATGTTTTTATGAAGTCTATGTCAAGCAGCCAAGGCGATGCATCAACGATATAGGCCCTGGCTCCTAGCCCGCTTTCAACGAAGGCAACTGGGGGCATGACCAAGGCCGGTACAGCACCCATTACTTCTTTGCGAATTATAGGCTCTTAGCCCTAATAAGTAGCGTTCAGAAGCCAAGGCAAGCACGGCCAGCAATGGCGTCATTGCCTAGGGAGTGATTAGCAAGATGCTATGTGTTGCGGGAGCGTTGGGGAGGAGCAATGACTCTAGAAGACCGGTGAGAAGAGCTGTACTGCTCTGGTTTTCAAAAATAGTGTTAAGGGCTACTAAATGGTAGAGGCTTGATGCTTTGTTGCTTAGAGCTGGGCATCGAGGGTAACTGTTATCGTCTTCGCTAGGTGCTCTGGCTTCGTGTACCACTTGTCATAGGTATATTTCTTGCCCTTGAAGCTCAGCTCAACAATCTCTCCCTTATCGCTGATATTCATTACGGTGTCTCCGTCCTTTACTAGCTTGAGCGTCGAGCCTACTAGGAGCGCCTTGAGGCCCTTCTCCTGTAGCTTGGGCTTTATGAGGTCCCTTACCTTTGAGAGGTACTCGCTGGGCATTCTTCTCCTCCTCCAACGAGGCGGTGGAGGTGTTGCTACTTTATTAAGCCTTGCCCCCTTATACCCTCTGCGAAGAATTTATTGAGAAGCCGTGGCTGTTATGTTCCCCACTCTGTGGTCTTCTCAACTATTGAGCGGAATAGCTTGACTGCTGTGAGCTTTTCTGCCTCGTAGCCCTTCATCTCGGCTAGCTTTACTGAGGCCAGCCCAGCTATCCATGTGCCCCACACCATCTTCGATACAGTGTTTGTGCCACGTAGCTTCTCTACGTAGAAGTCAGCGGGCCTCGCTAGGCCCATGAACTCCTCTAGTAGCTTGCTCCAAGGCTCCTCAACGGGGTCTATTACTAGGAAGTTGTAGCGAGCCTCATTGCTCCATCCTTCTAGTATGTTATGACCCGACTCTGGTACCTGTGAGGCATCGCTCGCAGTCTTCGCGTTTTCTGCTAGCTCGCTCCTCGTTCTCACAGCCACCGGATAGTAGGGAGCCGGCGCCAGCACCACTAGGTTGCCCTGTACAGCCCGGAGCCACGAGGCTGTCTCAGAGGCCTGGTTCTCGGCTTCCCTGCGCTCGCTAAGAAGGCGGAGAGACTCCTCGATATCGGGGCCCGGTGTGTTCAACAAGCCATTACCCACTAGGCTGCCTAGCAACGTGTAGAAGAGCTGGGGCCAGCCAGCACGGGGCGCCGGGGCTTGCTCAACTATAGCTACTGGGAGATTCCTCTCCCTCGCCCACGCTGCTAGCTTACCACCAGTCGTGACGGCTACGACGCGGCCGCCTAGCTCGTAGCTCCTCCTCGCACAGTTGAGTGTCTCCTTCGTGTTGCCAGAGAAGCTGACAGCGTAGACTAGGGCGCCGCGACTAACCCAGTGCGGGGGCTCAGCCTCCTTCAGCGAGACTATTACTGAGCCACCGTACCTTGCAGCGAGTACTGCTAGGTAGTCGCCAGCAGCCCCGCTCCCACCCATACCACATACGAGCACGAGGCCGCTCGCCGCATAGCTGGCTGGGAGCCCAAGCGATAGACCTGATAAATAGGCTCGGCGCGCTGGCTCCTCCCAGGAAAGGTAGTACTCGTAGAACCCGTTCAAGCCTAGCACCGAGTCTTATTCAGCCACTAGCCTAGATACTTAAACAAAAATGAGGAACCAGCATAGTATATTCAGCGCTAAGCACGTGACTCTATAGAGGTGCCTGGACTACTAGACGCGGAATCCTAGCTCGCGTAGCTTGTGGACGACGAACCTCTTATCCTCTTCTGGTAGTAGTTCTATGTCTCTCTTGATTATCCTCTCGTCTATGCGCAGCCTCCCCGAGTCTATGTACTCCTTGACTATTCTTAGATCCTCTATGTCGGGTTCGCGGGCAGCCTTCGCCTTCAAAACTATGTAGTCCTCTGGCCTAATGACGCGGACACTAGCACCGCTTATCCGCTTTGTGGGCGCGTTCTCTATTATCTCGAGCGGGATATAGAAGTCGTGGATGTTCTCGTAAAACTCTGTTATGACTTCCTCGCCACTGGGAAGCCTTATGACGAACTTTGGTGTACCCAGGGCTGTGTAGCTCATCTGCCAGTTATTGCGATATGCTATTTCTCTATACTTGTCCTCCTCTATTAGGGGGCTTGGCTCGAGGACGAAGAGGTCTATGTCGTCCTCGAAGGATTTGCGGCGAAGTTCTAGGTCGATAACAGTACTCCCGATTATTACTCCATGTATGCCTTCTTCCTCGAGCTTCTTAATTAGCCACGCTATATCCTTCAAGGTATAGGCCAAGACCGGGCGCCTCCACTCTGCTTACTGGGGCGAAAACAATGTATTCCCGGGAGGCTTGGCTATTGTTCTCTCTGTTTTTAGCTTGTGTGCTACAGGGCGTGGAACATGCCTCGCTAGAACACTATGTTGCGCAACAATGCGGTTAGGAGCTTGCCCTCTTCCGTGTAGTATAAAAATACTTGTACTTTGCGAGAATCTGTGCTCGGGGGAAGGTTGTAGATATGAGGAAACAGTTCATTCTCTCCCTTAGCCCTGCAGAGGCTCGGCGATTACTCGGCTCGCTACGAGACATGCTGCGCCGTGTCTCAGTCGTGGACGAGGTCGGAAGCAACTATGTGACAGTAGTGGTTCCTAAGGGTAGGCGCGGCACCGAGAAGGTACGACTATTAATGGATATATATGAGACGGAGAACAGTACCGCAGCCATACTCTATAGCGATACCGATATGATGTTCATAGACATTACTGCTGCTAGGCAAGGAGTACAGACAACCATTACAGTTACTTGTCAGGGTGTGGGCCGGGTAG
>JALVHV010000060.1 GCA_027028845.1 Pyrodictiaceae archaeon
TTCTTTCCCCCACGTAACTATCCGAAACTAGTTCTAATAAAAACTTGTTTCCAGAAGTATTGTAGGCAAGGCCCAGTATAGATAGCTTAGTAAGGAAAGCATTCTATACACTACGCCCCAGGCCCTCCTACAACAGGAGAGGTGCTGAGAAACCTATGCGAATCCCTCTCTGGCTCGAAATGAGTAGCAGAAGAGTACTAGTAGTTGGCGGAGGAAATGTCGGCACACGTAGAGCCCTCATGTTCCGAGGAGCCGGGGCCGAGGTACGCGTAGTAGCAAAGTGGTTCAGCAACAAGCTAGTCGAGGCAGCCAAGAAGGACAATGGGATAGAACTTATCGAGGCAGATGCGGGCAACGAGGAGGAGCTCGAGCCCCATGTAGAGTGGGCAGACATAGTGGTGATAGCCACCGATAACGAGGAGGTCAATAACCTCGTCTGGAGGCTTGCTGAGAAGCATCGCCGATGGGTAAACGACGCTACGAACGCTGAGCGGACACAGGTCGTGGTACCATATATGGGCGAGGTCTATAACGGTGGATTGAAGGTAGCTGTTACGAGCGAGGGTAGAACAGGGGTAGCTGCTCGTAACGCTCTGCAGAAAATACTAGAGTGCCTAGAGAGGGATGAGGAGCTAAGACTCCTCTACGACGTCATGGCCCGGCTTAAACCGGTTCTGAAGAGGCACGTGGCTGTAGCGAAGCAGCGCGTACCGATATACTATGAGGTTGAGGAGCTGGTTAAGCCACTAATAGAGAAGAGGAAACCACTAAGAAAGATACTCGAGGACGTGGCTAGCTACCTGGCCAAGAGGCTTGGCGAGATAGGGGTAAGGGCTGAGAAGGAGCAGCTACTACAAGAGCTCCTGGGCGCTGAGAAGGATTAGCCCTGGCTTCTTGTGTACGATTATTGTCTTACCTGCCCCGGGATAGAATTTTGTACCTCTTCTTTAACACTCGCTCCTACATGGGCCTAATCCTTCTCTAGGCGATAAGGCTTGGGAGAGAAGCTCCGTGTTCCTCGCGGGAAGCGCGTCGATGAGACGGTGCTGACAAAGCTTGGAGGATTTGCAGGGATTTATCGTAGTCCCAGGCTGCATAGGCCGCGTTGGCCCTATTGCTCGAGGCCTTGGTGCCCGGGGAACCGGGCATACAATGGGAGATACTATGTTAAGGCAACCGAGCCCCTCGAGGAGGACGAGGAGATAAGCCTCTACCACGTAACAGAGCTCACGAAGCTCATGTCGTCTCTCTGGGTGCTTGCCGCCTCTGAGTCTCTCCACGGCTGGCCAGCTAAGACAATACCGCTGGCATCAACACTGATGGCTACTAGAATCCTTGGCCTAGAGCCTTACCTGGGAGGCAACAGCTCCGAGACCGGGGAGCTGCGATTAGAGAGCATTAGCGGAAAGGTCGTGGTTATCGGCGCTGGGCTTGGAGGCCTCATTGCCGCTGAGGAGCTTCGTAGAGCCGGGGTAAAGACCGTTATAGTGGACTACTCTGGGGGCACTAGCCATATCCACTACCTCCTAGGCGATGATGAGGCTAGGCAGCTTCTCAGCAAGCTCGGCAACGAGATAGTCTCTGCGCGCTACATAGGCCGCTACGACGAGGGACACGCGTTTCTATCCAGCGACGCGCTCTACGTCACCAAGGGCCCCGTGGTCTACGCTATGGGAGGGGAAGCACCGCCACCAATCACCGTTAACAACGACTTACCCGGCATAGTCTCGGCTAGCTATGGGCTCGAGCTAGTAGGGAGGCTCGGATACAGGCCACGTAGAGTCGTCGTGCTCGGTTATGGCTACTTGGCTCCAAGGGTTGCTGACTGGTTCGCAGAGAGAGGCATAGAGACAAGGCTTGTTGCCCTCAAGGGCTCGCTACCCGAGAAGCCGGAGCGAGCTGAGCTCGTCGAGGCTGAGCGCGTAGAGGGCTTCCTCGGAACCGAGCGCGTAGAGGCGGTCATCGTTGATGGAGAACGGTTTGGTGCTGACATGGTTGTCTCTGCTCTAGGCGTTTACCCCGACTCGCTGCCCGTCTACGCTGCTGGATACAAGCCAGTCTACCTGGGTACTTGTTACCGATTCGTACCAGAGATCCCGGAGCCGAGCACCTCTCTTGATGAGCGCGGGGGCCTCGTAGCAGCCGGTATCGCTGCTGGGTACGAGTGGCCAGAGGCTGTGAAGGCTAGTGCCCGGTACGCTGCAGCCCTAGTAGCGCGCTCCATGGGCAAGGTATCGGAGAGCGATGTAGAGCACTACTATCAAGAGCTAAGAAGCGCCATCGACGAGCAGACTAGGTACTGCCCCAGGACTATTAGGCCGCCGGTGTGGCTGAGCGGCGAGATAACGGGTCTACAACTAGTAGACCTTGACGAGGACCTAGCCCTTTACCACATCTACTCTGCTTGGAGCAAGGGCTACAAGAGAATGGAGATGCTGAAAAGAGTCACTGGGCTAGGAACAGGGCCGGATCAGGGAAGGTTCTCCGCAACCACAGCGGCCATAGTCCTCGCAGCGATAAGCGGCACCGACCCAGGCGAGATAGGCGTCTTCAGGCCAAGGCCCCCGTATTTCGTCCCAGAGGCCCACCTCCTAGCAAAAGCACCAACCGAGTGGTGACAAGACTTGACGAGAAGCCCTAGCATAATGGGCTTGCCTAGGGCACCCTTTAGCGAGAAGCTACCCGATAAGGCAGACATAGTCATTATAGGTGGCGGAGCCGCTGGCGTAGCCACCGCGTATGCCATGGCTAGGCTCGGCTATGCTGAGAGTCACCGAGTAGTACTACTGGAGAAGGGCTACCTGGGCCGAGGCTCAGCCACGCGGAATGCTGGGCGGTTCCGTGTACACTTCTTCTCCAAGGAGAATGCAAGGTTCGCCATAGAGTCTAGGAAGAGGATACTAGAGATACCCTACGTGACCGGTGTTAACCCAGTCATAGTCCTTGGCGGCTACCTGTGGCTCTTCGAGAAAGAGGAGACCTTCAAGGCGTTTGCGAGAACAAATGAGGAGCTATGGCGGCCGCTCGGGGTACCAGTAGAGATAATGAGTATAGACGAGGCGGCAGAGAGATTCCCACATATAAGAATGAGTGGCTTCGTTGGCGCAGCCTTTGGGCCACAGGATGGAAGCGTACACCACGACTACATGATAGTCGCCATGGCTTCCTACGCTGCCCGCAAAGGGGTTACTATAGCGCCTTACCGGGAAGTAGAGGAGATAGTTACTGAGAACCACCGAGTCAAAGGGGTAAGGGTAAAGGGCCACGGAGTGATAGAGACGGGCAAAGTCCTCGTCGCGGCAGGGGTGTGGACAGGGCCGCTCCTAGAGAGACTTGGGGTAAGGCTTCCTCTGAAACCTGTTAGGAAGAGCCTCCTTGTCACCGAGCCTTATAGGTTCTTCCTCAAAGAGTTCGTCGTGGTCTTCGAGACCGGGAGCTACGTGGCCCAGACAGCCAAGGGCGAGATAATAGCTACTGAGAAGTATCCTGCAGGAGAACCAGAGACGAGGGACTATGGGAGCGTATCGCTGCGATGGCTCATAGCCACGATGAAGCTAGTGAAGAGGCTAATAGGGGACAGGGGCATCCACGTTATGAGGACGTGGAGCGGTCACTACTACGTAAGCCCAGACCATAGCCACGTGCTTGGAAGAGACCCAGACTGGCCCGATGGATTATACGTCGCGACGGGCTTCAGCGGCCACGGGCTAATGATGTCGCCTTATGCTGGCGAGCTAGCAGCCATAAACATTGTTGAAGACAAGATACCGGATGACATGAGGCCCTACCTGCCAACAAGGTTCCGTGAAGGAAAACTAATACACGAAGGACTCGTAATAGGATAGAGCCGCATCGCCCAGCATAGGTTTTTAGAGGGGCTAGTACCCGCCTCCCTTCTACGAGGAAGTGTCTGCTTTGAGAAAAAGACTTGGTCTCATAGGCTCCTTGCTCGTATTAGCGATACTCTTAGCGCCCATGGCTGTAGCAGAGAAGCCCTTCTGGGCAAAGGAAGGCAACTGGGTAAAGTATGAGACAGAGCTAACAATGGAGGGACAGGCTCTCCAACTAGTATTCGGGACAACAAAGCTCACAGTAAAGGAGATAGTTGAGCTCAAAATAGTCTCCGTGAACGATACCGGGTTCCAGGCTCTCGCAAAGATACTAGAGTACCACGTTGAGCCAAAAGAGCTGGAAAAGAAAATGGAGGACGCCACGCTCAAGACAAAAACCGTCTATGTAAGGTTCGATAACAAGCCCGGCTCCGAGCCCCTCTTCTACGCAGACCCTAAACAGCTTCCACCAAACGGTGTCGTGAAGGCAGGTTTAGAGGAGTCACCAGTAACAGCGATATATGACACGAAAACTGGCTGGTTATTAGAGGCACACGCGAATACAACGAAGCAGGGAGTAACCACCACAGTTCACATGGTTCTACTCGACAGCAACTTCGTCAAGAAGAACGGCAAGAGCCTGGGCAGCGCAGAGAGTAAAGCAAACATGGCACTCATACTAAGCTTGGCCGGCGTCGCGGTAACAGTAGCTATTATAGCTGTGCTTATTATTCGGAAGCGTAGCTGATGCGCAGATAAGGAAAGAGGGGCACAGGGCAGTAACCCTTGTTTTCTTCCCGGAGAACGGAATAGGCTTCTTTTCTATCTCTCCTTATGAGGTTCTTTTCTCTTCGCGTCATTACTCGCTGCTCTACGGGGTCTGATTTCGTGTTCTCAAACCCTGGTTTAACCTAGAGACCAGGGGCTCTATGCCCTAGCATGGTTGGCTGGGATTGAGTAGGATAAGTGCCCTAATTCTTGTCTTATCTGCTCTGTTACTCCTAGTATTGGTGGGTTCTGTACAGGCAAGCGCGGCTAGTAAGGCCAAGTGGACGATAATGGTCTATATGACTGCTGATAATGACCTGGAGCCACAGTCCTTCCTGGATTTAGAGGAGATGGAGAAAGTCAAGCTACCAAGTAGCGTACGTGTAGTCGTTATTATTGATCGCTCGGCCGAGAACTATGAGCAGAGACTCGCCGGGTACATCGACGTAGACGCTTACGGTGATTGGAGTGATACCAGGATTTACCTGGTCCAGCATCATCCCGGGCCCGGCATAGGCTCGAGGCTACTAGCGAGGCTCGGAGAAAAGGACATGGGTGACCCGGCTACACTCCTATACTTCGTCGAGTATGTTGCGAAGAACTTCCCCTCTGAGCACTATATGCTAGTTCTATGGAACCATGGTAGCAGTCTTGGCGTTGATTACGACTATGGTGATAGGGATGCTCTCACCCTGGACGAGCTTAGAGACGTGTTCGCGAAGCTAAAGGGTATGGGCATACACCTGGACATAGTAGGTTTTGATGCGTGTCTCATGTCTATGCTTGAGACCATCTATAGCCTAGCGGGATACACGGACTACATTGTTGCCTCGGAGGAGGTAGAGCCAGGCTATGGGTGGCCCTACGACCTAGTGCTCGAGAAGCTCGCCGAGAACCCGTCTATGACTCCCAGGGAGCTAGCAATGGTCATTGTGGCTAGCTACGAGGCATTCTACCAGGGACTGGATAGGCAGGCAACAACTATGGCTGCTTTCAGTCTTAAGAGCCTGAGTAAAGGGGAGATAGTAGCCGCGATAAGGGACCTATCCAGCTACGTTACAAAGCACCCGGAGCAAGCACAAGCTGTGCGCCAATACATAAACGAGTACGGCGCCGAGGCAAATGAGGGCGGAATAACCGTTGACTTCGTACAGCTCGTGAGAGGGCTCGCCGAGAGAGGCTACAATGGGAAAGCCCTAGCACTCGTAGGTAAGCTACTAAGTGCACGCATAGCTAACTATGCTGGCCAGGAAAAGCAAGGTAGCAACGGCATAGCCATCTTCTATCCAAGGAAGTTCCTAGGCAGCGTCTACGCTGCCCAAACAAGCTTCGGGAGGGAAACAAACTGGCTAGACGCGCTAAGAGCAGCCACCAACATCGCGCCAGAGGTGACGGACTCCCCCACGATAAGCGGGCAAGTATCAACAAACGAGGCCAACACGGGCAGCGAAGCAGGCACTGCTGGGCTGCTCTCAGCTCTCGGGAACATACCCGTAGACAAGGTGCCTGGTGACGAGATTGTCGCAGTCCTAGCAACGACTATTACTAAGAATGGCGAGGTCTATGAGGCCTCCTCGCTCCTCGTCATGGGGCTAAGGGGGTCAAAACTAGTAAAGATAGTTGACAAGGTAATCGATAGCGCTGGCTCACCCGAGGCCTCGATAGTACCGGTTATATCCAATACATACGATTATGATAACGATGGCTCACAAGAACTCTACGTAGCGGAGCAGCTCTACGATGAGAACGGCCTACCTGCTACCCGCATACTACTCGTCGAGCCCTCTACCGGGAAAATAATCACTGGTATCCAGATAGATCTCTTCGAGGTAAGCGGGATAGCCATAGGCGATATCAATGGGGATGGGAAGCCCGAACTCGTAGTCGCTGGCACCAAGTACGAGGAGCAAGACGGCTACATTACCAACATGTATGGCAAAGTATACATCGCTGCGCCTAGCCTAGTGAAGGTGATAAACAGTATTAGTATAAGATCACAACAAGAGAGCGTATACCCCGCGATAAGCGGGGTAACGTTAGCAGACATAGATAAGGATGGTGCAACGGACATAGTAGTATCAATTAACTACTATGACGCGGACCTTAACCCAGTAACGAGCATGGACCGCGTATACATTGTGAGCGCGAAGAATAAGCCGAGAACCCTAGTGACGCTACGCTATAGCGCAAACGATGTAGCCGCCTCCGATATCGATAGGGACGGTAAGCCCGAGATAGTGCTAGCACTTAGCGATTGCCGTGTAGGTGTGCTTAAAATAGGGCAGGGCAAGGCAGAGCCATATGCACTAATAGAGTTCCCTGAGAAAATATGCAGCATTGTAGGAGGCCTAGAGACAAGTGACCTTGACGGTGATGGTATAGAAGAGGTAATAGTATACCTCTTAATGCTCGGCGATGAGGGCGAGCTAGAGGACATAAACATAAGAGTATTCAGCTTCGCTGGCAAACCTAGCCTAGAATACAGCGTAAATGGGCTCTTCACAAGCGGTAGTGCAAGGATACCACTGGTTGCTGACCTAAACGGTGATGGACGCAAAGAAATGGCTTACGTTGCTGTAACTGCCCGTGGTATACGAGTAGAGGTGCACAACATAACTAACTATGTCTACACAAAGGGCAACCTTAGAGGAAAGGTAGTAGATGAGCATAAGAAACCAGTAGCGGATGCCACGGTCATAGTCGCTATACCCCGCCAAGGCAAGTACTATGTAACAGCAACCGACGAGAACGGAGTATTCGGCCTTAAAGGAATCCCTGCCGCGACATACGAGGTAACTGTTATCGCTAAGAACAAGGCCCAAGCAACGATAGATGTCAGTATTGAGGCAGGCAAGACAAAACAGATAACCATAGTGCTGAGGAGATCAAGCACACAAACAACCACAACTCAAACAGGCACAACTACACAAACAACCATAACAACCGCGACGACAACACATACAACGCACGCAACCACTACAACATCGGCGGTCCATCACACAAGTAGCACAACAACTACGCAAACCGCTAACACAGCCGAGACAACAACGACGACTACGACTCAGACAAGCTCAACAAGTAAGAAAAACAAAACCGGGGCTAAGACAGAGACAACGAAACAGCAAATACCTTTCACTATACCGATCAACATAACCCAGCAAAACACAAGCACAACAAAGAACACAGAAGAGAAGGAAGCAACGAAGCAGAGGGAAACAATCAGCAAGACAGAGACAAGACCAATTACTACTGGGGAGGAAACAAGCCCCGTCAAGACAGCGAGACAGAACTACTATTACTACTCAATACCCGCTGTGCTCATCATAGCATCACTAGCCTACATACTAGCATCAAGGAGAAGCAGCCCACCAGCACCACCACCGCCCCCGGGATAGACGCCTCCATAAGTTTTCTCATCGATTAATCAAACTTAGATAGGAGGGGATGGCTCGTGTCTAGTCCAGCTCAATACAAGAGGCTTATCGGGCTCGAAGTCTATAGCCTTGACGCAAAACACGTAGGCAGGATAACCGATGTAGGCCTATACATAGGTGATGAGAACCAGCTAGGAGTATACATTGTCATTAGCAAGGATGGGCAAACAATAGGTGTACCGGTTTCATCAATAAAGGCCATAGGCGACATAGTATTACTAAGCAGCGATTATAGAGACAACCTAGTAACAATAACAGAGCATGAGGAAAAACAGGCACAGAGGGAGCAAATAGCCAGCACAATACCCGAGCCTCCTAGGAATCCTGTAGCTAGCCCTGAGCCGACAAGAGAGAAGGAGATAGTTATACCGAGATGCCCTCAGTGCGGCTCAGCCCTCATATATGATGTTAAGAAAAGGAAGTGGTATTGCCCAAGGTGCAAGAAGCACGTCAAGCTACCAGCGCTCGTTGAGTCTCGTGTACCCCGGTGCCCCTACTGTGGTCTACCACTGTCGTACATAGAGCAGTATGATAAGTGGTATTGTTATAATTGCAAGAGGTATGTTGAGGTTGAGAGACATTAGCCGTGAGGCCGAGCATAACGGCTTGCCAGAGATTCCGCAGGAGCTACTAGACTTCGTTGAGAAGGAGACGGGGCTACCGAGGAGAACCATAATGAGGGTACTGGTTGCTGAGCGAAGATACTACCTGCTATTACTCATAGACTAGGCCACCTATGGCCGAACAATTATTTTCTCGAGCGCGCTCAGCTCTTCCTCCATACCTGCCTCTCTCATTGCCTCTAGGTAGGGAGCTGCCTCGTAGACTAGTAACCGCGTAGTTCTAGTCCTAAGAGACTCCAGTGCTGTTTCCGCGAGCTTGCGATACTCTTTACCAGCCAGCTTGTATGCGGCTGCTGCAGCTAGTAGGCCTAGCTCAAGGCCTGCTGGGCCCAGCTTCTCTACTTTTTCAATAAGCTTCCTCGCTACACGGTACGCGAGGGAATACGAGCCCATATTAATTAGTGAGACGATCTGGATGCCTAGAAGCGAGGCCTGTACTGTTGGGTTGCCCGTCTCCTCAATAATCATATAAGCCTCATAGGCGCTCCTATAGGCCTCTCTATATTCTCTTCTCCTAGCATGTATCTCGGCTATGACGCCATATAGCCTAGCTAGTGTAGGACTACTAGGGTCTACGCCGCTGGCTAGTAAGGAGTTAAGGGCGCTCTCAGCCTCACCGAGAGCTTCGTCTAGGCGACCCATTAGGCCAAGTGCTATTGCCAAGTGAGCCCTTGATAGAGCAATGTCTAGCGTGTCCCCGCTCTTCTCGGAGGCAGCTAGCTCCTCCCTTACCGCCCAAAGAACGTGCTCACTATCACCCTTGAAGGCATAGTACCGTGCTAGGTTAGCATAATAGATACTAATGACTTTCGCCAGGACTGGGTCAACTCGCTTCACGTTGCCGAGTACTTGCTCGGCCTCAGCGACAAGGCTCTCCACTTCGTCTTCGCCTAGGAGTCCCGGGTAGAACCATAGAAGGAGACCAATACTCTGCAACCGGGCAGCAACGTTATGATAAGTTGCTGCGAGTACGCGTGCCTCCTGGAGCATCTTCACAGCCTCTTCGTAGCGCCCCTTGTCCCGGAGAGCGGATGCCAACTCAACCAATAAGTGGGCACGAGTGTAGCCGCTCCTCACGTTTTCAAGGGCCTCGGTGAGGGCTCGGCGATATGGCTCTACCCAGGCTTCTATCTCGAGGCCTACCCTGGCTATCCTAGCCCTTATCGCCCTGGCTATGCCCTTCTCATCACCAGCTTTAGTGAATAGCTTAAGGGCAGCGATTATGTCCTCGGCTCCGCCTTTTTCGAGGAACCAGTTAGCAGCTCTCACTACTATGCCTCGGCGGGGAACATGGCCAGCATAGAGTTTTCTAACAATATCTCGTGCAGCGAAGCGATCACCTAGCTCATCTACTAGGCCAGAGTCTACAAGCCTATAGAGAGCTACTAGGGGGCCCCGGCACCTGCACAGCGATGATACAAGCTCGGCGGGTACGGGCTCGCCGATGTCCACGAGCATGGCTAGTATCTCGGCCTCGGCTGGGCTAAGACTCTCAACTATACTATTCCATATCTCTCTGCCGAAGCCCTTGCTGCGAAGAATATCCACGGCCTTCTCGACACCGACGCGACCAGCTAGCTCGGCGAAGAGACGGAGCAGCAACGGGTGCCCCTGCGTCGAGGCATAGAGCTCGCTCATTGTTACCGGGTCTAGCTCTATACCTAGGCTAGCGAGGAGTGTTCTCGCCTCAGTAGTATCTAGGCCTCCTAGGACAATAGTCTTTGTACCAGGTACTTCCCTTACGAGTGTCGTCGGCCTCCTCCTACTAGCGAGGATGATCCTCGACGACTCTATGAGCCTAGCTACCTTGGCTACGAGGAGGCTTATCTCCCTATCACTAAGCTTGTGGAAATCATCTATAACCAGGCTTAGGGAGAACCTATCCATTCCCTCTGCAAGTATACTTGCAGCCTCTTCTACCCCGGCCAAACCCTGCTGCAAGTACTCAAAGAGCCTATGATAGCCCAGTAGGGAGAGGTACAGTGATAGCTTCCAGAGGAACGCGGCAAGGCTCTCAGCACCCGTTACAGTATACCATGCAACGGCCCCGCGCCACTCCTCAGCAGCCCTTGCCAACAAGCTAGTCTTGCCACTACCGGGCAGCCCTAAGACAACAACGAGGCCAGGACCAAGGCTCCTTAGCTGATCCAGCTCGCGTCTCCGCCCAACAAATACGCTAGGTGGACGAGGCGGGCGAAGAGAAACTCCGAGCCTCCTCGCTAAGGGCCCTGGCTCTAGCTCGCTTGCTGTGCTAAGGCTTATTCCTTTAGCGGTAAGGCTTAGACAGAACCTCTTACTACGAGGCTTATAGATCCTAACATTACGCCCAGCTACCCGGCGCCACTCACCAACCACGAGACCAGCTTTCTCGAGGCGACGTAGCCTTCGAGAGACATCGGTCTCGTCTCTGCCAAGATGCTTGGCTAGCTCTCTCGGATTAAACTCTCCGCTGGAGAGGATTACGAGTAGCTCTATGTTCACGGGATTAGAGAGTACTCGGAAAACCTCGCTAAGCTTATCCGCTGGAACCAGGTTAGCCAACAAATCCCCTCTATGACTGCGTAGCTGGGCCCCTCGCAGAGTACCAGAGCCCAAAAAGGAGGGGCTCTACTTACAGAGTCCAGTGAATCCATCTAATATCTCTATGTGAGCTACTAATACCACCAATTTACTGCGTTACAGCTGGCTTTGATGACTGCTCGTCAGAGCTAAGCCCGATACCTATGGCTCTGCTCTCCTAGACACTGGACGTGAAGGTGCATTGAGAATAAAGGGTATTAGCGTGGATCTCGGGCCTAGGCAGAGGAGCCTGTTATTCCTGGGCCTAGCTATCCTAGTTGTTGGCCTCTTGGTGCTTGCTATTCCCGGTAAGAGCGGTGGTAGTTCGCAGCTAGAGACAAAGGTGCTGAGCCGTCAGTACATAGTTACGGCTGCCTATAAGGCTTATGGGAACGAGAAGCTCGGATTCTGGCTAGCAAAAACTATTCTCACGAACAAGGGCAATGCCCCGGTATACGATGTAAAGGTGAGCTATCGTGTTGAAGGCTTTACTGAGTGGAGCCAGCCCCATAGCTACGCAGCTATTCCTCCCCAGGGAGCCGTTGTTGATCTCTACTACCCTGTGCTACCCTCTTCCATAACGAAGCTTACATCCTCTACTCCCAGCAAAATAATAATAAAAATTGAGTACAAGCCATCGAAGAACGCCAAGCCAGTCACTAAGACATTATCCAAGCAAGTGACTGTGCTAGGGCTCAACGACATAGTGTTCAGCGACTTACCACCAGAGGAGAACACGGGAAGCTTCCAGGACGCATTTAGTAACTACCCATTACTAGCTGCCTGGGTCACCCCAAGCGATCCCGTAATACTACGATACGCTGGCATGGCCGCCCAGCTATCCGGTGGAGCAGCGACCTCTCTCGGCGACCAGGAGGCTGTTAAGTTCCTAGCAGCTGCATGGAGCCTAAGTGTTGCGCATGGGATCAGCTATCAGACGGAGTCAGCTGCTTATTGGACAGGGAAGTTCAGTGAGCACGTAAAGTTTCCCCGTGATGTGCTCCGAGACCGCTCTGGGACATGTATCGATACAGCCATATTCTTCGCCGCGCTAGCTATGAGCCAGGGCCTCAAAGCCTACCTGGTCCTAATGCCGGGTCACGCATTTACAATAGTACAGCTACCCAGTGGGCAATTATTGCCTATCGAGACGACAATGCTTAACCAAAAAGTGAGCTTTGACGAGGCCGTTAAGATGGGTATAAGGGTTGCCCAGCAAGCCTTCAGCGGCCCACACATAGTAGTCGATATAGCGTCTCTCCAGGCAAAGGGCATTGTTCCCCCGGAGCTGCCGCAGCTACCACCAAACATTCTCGAGCAATGGGGCTACTCGCTAAACAACCTACAAGGCAATAATAACGTTCCAGGGCCACAACCACATAATAATAACCAAAACAACCAGAACAACAATAATAACCAGAATAACGGCGGTGGTGGAGGAGGCCAGGTCTTCGCTAACACAAGGATACCGCCGTACTGGGCTATTAGCCTCGGAGGCGAGGGCTGGCAAGCCCAGGTAAAAGAATTAAACATGCAAGGGATTCAGGGTGGACAAGCTGCCGCGGTTAACCAACAAGTAGGCATGAGCATCACGGTTATGTGGATAAGGGGAGCTAGTGGACAGCAGATGCGAATGCTTGTTGAAAAAATGTTCCAGCAGCAAGGACTCAGTATGAAGGTTAATGATGAGAAGAGCATTAACTTTGCCGGCGAGAATGCCCAGATAGTCCTCTACACTATAAGTGCACAGGGCAAGAACATAGTGATGGTCGCCCGGTACTTTAGCCACAATGGCTACGGCTTCGTCGTAGCATATATGCTGATGAGCCCGAGTAATGATG
>JALVHV010000061.1 GCA_027028845.1 Pyrodictiaceae archaeon
TCGGGAAGATCCTCTACAACACGGGATTGACGCTCGCGAGGAGCACGCTGGGCTTCCTCCTGGGCTTCGGGGCTGCGCTACTCCTCGGGCTACTATACACCCTTCACCCGGTGCTAAGGGAGGCGATAAGGGCCCTCAACACGGTTCTCCAGAGCATATCGGTGCTCATCTGGATAGTAGTGCTCGTAATGGTGTTCGGCGTCCTAAGCCCCTTGCCGCCAGTCCTCGTTGCTAGCCTAGTAGCTCTCCCAATAGTACTAGCAGCTGTTGTGGCAGGGCTTGACTCTTCCAGCAGGAAGCTAGCAGAGCTAGCAACGATGCTCGGGGCAAACAAGCTCCAATACTACCGGGACTTCTTGTTACCGAGCCTGGCCCCCTCCCTAGCTGGGGCTACTCGCTCAGCACTGGGAGCAGCCCTAAGGATAAGCGTCGTAGCCGAGGCCTTTGGGAGCAGTGGGGGCATAGGATACATGATAGCCAACTACTATAACCTAGCAGAGCCACGCGGAGTATTCGCTTGGGGAACCATACTAGTCGTGGTCATGATTCTCCTGGATAAGCTATTGCTAGAGCCCCTGGAGAAGAGGGCTGCAAGATGGAGCATAGAGGCATAGCGCTCCAGGCAACGAGTATCTACAAGAGCTTCGGCGACCGCCTCGTCCTCAGCGGAGTTAGCATAGAGGCTTACAGGGGAGAAGTAGTAGCTATTGTTGGGCCCAATGGCAGCGGGAAGACAACACTGCTACGAATAATAGCTGGGCTCGAGAAACCCGACAAGGGCCGAGTAGAGCTCAGCGGCAGGGCTCTCCTCGTTTTCCAGGAGAACCTTCTGCTCCCCTGGAAAAAGCTAAGAGACAATATAGCCCTAGGCCTTGTCTATGCTGGACTGCCTCGCAGGGAAATAGAGAGGAGAGTGAGCGAGGCAGCAAGGCTACTAGGGCTCACAGAGTATCTTGACAAGTATCCTTGGCAGGTAAGCGGAGGCACTGCAAGAAAAGCCGCGATAGCGAGGATACTCGTCCTTGACCCCGATATCCTTCTCCTAGATGAGCCACTAGCAGGCCTCGATATTAGGACGCGGCACGCGCTACTAGAGAGAATCGTGACAATAGCGCACGAGAAGGGCAAGACAGTGATAGTTGTTGACCATAGCGTTGAGGCTGTGGCGCCCTATGCTGACAGGATATACATTATGAGCTACCCGCCTACACGGGTAGAAGCGAGCATTGACTTGAGAAAAACGGAGCCAGGGAAACGCCTCTCCCTAGTATATGGTGTTCTGAGCGAGCTAGGCCGTAGAGAAGCCCTGGGCGCTACCCGGGGAGAGCTTGGGACGGGTACGTAGTCCCCGCTTAGGGCGGGGCCCTTGCTCCTTTACGTACCTTGCTAGGTAAGTGTGAACGAGCCCAGCTAGCTGGGAGGCCTTCTCGGGCTCGTCTCGTAGGAGCTCGTAGAAGTCCTTACCGTGTCTTTTAGCCGAGAGAGCTGTGAGTACGGAGTAGTTACCCGCGCCTATCCTCCTGCGTACACGGTTTTTCGCATAGAAGGGGTCTTGTGCCGAGATTTATCACCCCTTAGAAGCAGCCAAGGAGTCATGGAGGGAGGTATTACTGTTCTTAAGTGTTTCCCTAATAGTTTTTCCCGTGTTATGGAGCGTTATTCCCGGAACCGTACCATATATAGTTGCTAGGCACCTAGAACCGATGACTGGGGGACGGGATCAGCACCACTCCCTGTGAGTAATACTGTGGAGAAGGATATGCCTTGCCTGCTCCCCGAAGCCTAAGAGAGTACCTAGACGAGCTAGAGCAGAGAAACATGCTGAGAAGGATAAGTACTCCCCTAAGCCCGGTTCTCGAGATACCCGCTGTGCTTCGCCACGCTATGAGGGCTCGTGGCCCCGCTCTGCTCTTCACTAACGTGAAGGGCTATCCCGGGTGGAGGGTAGCTGGCAACCTCTTCGGCTCCCTTGAGAGGATAAAGCTAGCCTTGGGGGCAGAGAGGCTTGAGGAGATAGGGGAGAGACTAGTCTCGTTTGCCTGGAGCCCACCACCCCTTGGGCTGGGGGAGAAGATCCGGGGACTTCGCCAAGTACTCGATATGGCTCGTTACGCTCCCCGTAAGACAAGGAGGGCTGGTTTCGAGGAAAACGTGCTAGAGGGCGACGAGGCAGGGCTGGACAAGCTACCGTTGTTCAAGACCTGGCCGCGTGACGGGGGCCGCTACATAACCTTTGGCCAAGTATACGTGAGGGATCCCGAGACAGGTGTCACCAATATAGGCGTGTACAGGGTCATGGAGAAGAGCCCTCGCGAGGCAGTTATTCACTGGCAGCTTCACAAGAGGGGGAGGCACGCCTACCTATCAGCGCTGGAGAAGCGGGAGCCCCTGCCAGTAGCCATTGTTATCGGTGCTGAGCCAGCAGCAATGCTTGTAGGAGTCATGCCTGTCCCCTACCCGCTTGATAAGCTCCTGTTCGCCGGGGTGATGGCTGGCCGCGGCATAGAGGTCTACGAGCTACCAAGCGGCTTACTAGTCCCGGCCTCCGCAGAGATAGTGGTAGAGGGAGTTGTTGAGCCCGGTAAGGAGTCCGAGGAGGGCCCCTTTGGCGACCACTGGGGCTACTACGATAAACCCATTCACCGCTTCCCAGTTATGCGCATCGAGAGGATATGGATGAGGAGGGACCCAGTCTACGTTGGAACCGTTGTCGGCAAGCCAGTCATGGAGGACGCGTATATAGGTAAGGCTGTTGAGAGGATATTCCTCCCCGTTCTCCGAACCCTCCTCCCAGAGATAGTTGACATAAACTTCCCAATGCACGGTATGTTCCAGGGCCTAGCAATAGTCTCTATAAGGAAGACCTACCCGGGCCAAGCAAAGAAAGTAATGATGGCGCTATGGGGGCTCGGCCAGACCTCCTTAACAAAGATAATCATAGTCGTTGACCACGACATCGATGTCCACGACGTGGACCAGGTAATATGGGCGGTCTCAGCCAATGTCGATCCCCAGAGAGACGTAGTAGTGGTTCCTGGCACGCATACAGACCACCTTGACCCCGCGACGCCGGTTCCCGGCTATGGTAGCAAACTCGGGATAGACGCTACGCGTAAACTACCAGAGGAGAATAACTGGCAAGAATGGCCAGAGGAGCTAGAGGAGCCACCCGAGCTAGCCAAGCTCGCGGAAACCGTGCTGCGGAGAGAAGGGGTGCTGCGATGACAGAGGCTAAGCCCTACTGGGACCCAGGGAGAGTATCGCGCTATACACGGTTCTCTGCCCTAATGCGCCTAGTACGCATAGAGCACACATTGTTCAGCCTCCCCTTCGCCTACGCCGGCGCGGTCCTGGCCTACGCAGCAGGGCTTGGGTGGTGGCAAGCACTCTGGATAGGTCTCGCGGTCCTCGGGCTCCGAACAGCCGCTATGAGCTTCAACAACATAGCCGACCTAGACATTGACCGGCTTAATCCCCGTACAGCTAAGCGCCCCCTCGTAACAGGGGCTGTTAGGCTACGCGACGCTTGGCTCCTCGTAATTATTGGTAGCCTGCTCTACTACGCCTCGGCAGCGGCTCTGAACAAGTACGCGCTCATCCTTAGCCCAGTACTATGGCTACTAGCCATGACATATCCCTATGCTAAGCGGGTTCACTGGCTCCCACATATCCACCTAGGCCTAGTACTCGGATTCGTTGTGTTCGGCGGCGCAGTCGCGACCTATGGCGCTGTGGCGAGGAGCCTCGGCGACGTCCTCGCCCACATTCCGTGGGTCTATGTTGTCGCTGTTGCTCTCTGGGTGGCTGGCTTCGACACCTACTACGCAATAATGGACATGGACTTTGACAAGAGGATGGGGCTCGGAAGCATACCGGCAAGGCTTGGCGTGAGAGGGGCTCTCTGGGCTAGCCGAGTAATGCACCTAGTCACAGCAGTGCTACTCTTAGCGAGTATACCACTATACCACCTAGGAGCGATAGGCACAGCAGGCATAGCGATTGGTGTGCTGCTCCTCGTATACCAGCACGTTCTCCTAGCACACAGAGGCCTAGAAGCAATACCCAGGGCCTTTAACACAAACCTTGCCCTAGGCCTCGTGATAGGCCTGAGCGTGCTCATTGATAAGCTACTACTGGTGCTCTAGCTCAACGACACCCAGCTATATTAGGCAAGGGCTCCTCTCCTAACAAGTGCCCCGGGATAAGCACCTTGGCGGATCCTCGTGTATCTAGGCTAGCCCGCCTCATAGCAGAGTACTGCGTCTCCATAAGGAATGGTGATGAGGTAGTAATAAACGCGGGGCTAGAGGCGCTCCCCCTGATAAGAGAAGTATACCGAGAAGTCGTTACGCGTGGAGGCTATCCGCTCCTAGTGAACCTGGGCGATGAGGTACTGGACGAGATAATGTATCGCTACGCGCCCGACGATGTATTGGAGCACATTAGCCCGGTAGAGGAGGAGCTGGTCAAGCGCATAGACGTGACTATAAACATACTTGCGCCGAGCCACACAAAGCACCTCACTGGCGTAAACCCCGAGAGAATAGCGAAGAGGAGCAAGGCGAGATTCAACCTAACAAGGATATTCATGGAGAGAAG
>JALVHV010000062.1 GCA_027028845.1 Pyrodictiaceae archaeon
TTGCCTATTACGTCTTGGTGCCTTGGGACTAGACATGGGCTTTAACTATGACGTGATAGTAATAGGAGGTGGGCATAACGGGGCCGCAGCCTCCATTTTGTTGTCTCTGCATGGACTACGCGTGTTATTGATCGACCAAAATTATTCCCTTGGCGGATTAGCTGGTGCACGTACCGTTGCAGGCGCTCCTTCATCGAGATTTGCATATGTTATCGGCCTTGTCCCTAGAGAATTAGATGAGTGGCTCAGGATTCTCCCCGAGATGTATTATCCTGAGCCAAATTGGGTTGAGCTCGGCGAGAACGACGAGATAGTATTTCGTTGGTGGAGCGATGAGACTAGGCTTGTATCAGAGTTCAAGGAACACGGCATAGATATAGCGGATTTGTTTGGAGACCTTAGAAGATTTTGGAAATGTTATAAGGAGCATGGCCTCTATTATACTCCGGTGGCCCCGAGCCGGGAAGAAGCAGCACAAATACTTGATAAATGCAGAGTCTCATACATAATCGCGAAAACGGCTCGCGAAATTCTATCTGACTATATGCCTAGAAGATACTGGGACTACTTCATATATCCGTCAATGCTTGATGCAAGTGGGTTCGTGCTTGCATATTATATGCAGAACGATAATGTATGGGGCCAGCCTAGGTACTCTATGTTATCCTTCTCGAGAATCCTAAGAGAAAGACTCAGAGAGAGCGGTACCGGTATGTTGCTAGGGACTAGGGTCGAGGAATTCTTGTTTGAAGAAGGTGCTGTGCGGGGCGTAAAGACAACTGATGGCACTATAATACATGGTCGTGCAGTACTCTTTGCTGCCCCTATTACGTCGCTCCCGGATATCAAAGGCTATGAGCGCTTGGAAGAATGGGAAATTCGCAGCATAGAGGATGCTAAGAACAGTACTACTTTGCGAAGCAGGGTGAAGAGAATAGACTATGTTTTCTCGGAGAAGCCTAGTCCTCCCCGAGAGCCTGGTTGGCGCGGAACCCCAGTTTATGTCAAGTGGAGTAATAGCTATGGCGGAGAGTATACCTATATAGAGCCTATGAAGAATACGTGCCTTGTACAGTTCAGCGGCTTTGCCAATGACGTATTTGAGGTTCTTCCTCCAGGCAGTAACGAGAAAGCTCTAAAAACTTATGATGTACGTGATGCACGTAGCCAAGTAGCTTGTTGCCGTAATTACACGGGGCATCCAGACCACTTGCCTATGATTGATAAGTATTTGTTTGATAAGCGCCCCGTCCCCGGATGGAACGACTATAGAACCTCAATACCTTGTCTATATCATGGGAGTGCTAGTAGCTATCCAGGCGGCGAGATAAATGGCGTAGCAGGGCTAAACGCTGCTATTAGGATACTCCTTGATTTTGGAATCAAACCTAGGCTTCCCGGCCTAGTAGGAAGGGTAGGACATGAGAATGGCTCTCGTAGTAAGTGGGGTGTGCATTGCTAGATGACGCTGAGGATTTGTGCTTAGTTGTTTTGAGCGTTGGATTCTTTTATACTGGTCATAGCTATGTCTTCAGGGGGGTGAAGGCTAGGTGAAGGTATGGGAGGTTGCTAGGAAGCCCCGTGTAGTGGTAACGGGTGATACTCCCGCAACAGTGGTTAGGGCGTTGCTAAGGGACAATGAGGAGCCAATAGCGGTTATAGTGAATAACGAGAAAGAAATGAAGCATGAGGGCTACGTGACGTGGAGGGAAGTAATACAAATAACTAGTCATTACTCACATCTACGTGCAAAAGACATTGCTCTAGACTATCCTGTTGCCTACAAGGAGGACGAGATAGAGGATGTAGTGCAGCGTATGCGGGAAGAAAAAGTCTATGCTGTACCTGTGCTTGATTCGCCGGATAACCCTGTAGTAATAGGCGTTGTGAGTATTGCCGATATAGTTAGGGGGCTAATGGCTGCAGGATTCGAGCCAATAGCTGAGACGGTAGCAGAGGTAATGACTACCGAGGATATTGAGGAGTACATAACGTACCAGGATGAACGGGTTAACCGTGTATGGAGTGACCTAGTATATCATGGGAAGCTAGGAAAGGTAGTTGTTAGGAGCAAGGAGGAGCCAATACCAGTAGGCCTCATAACTCTCAGAGAATTCGTCTCAACCGGTAGGTGGTTCTTCCACAGAGAGAGCGAGAGAGGGCTCAAGTCAGTAGCAAAAGTGCGTACAATAATGCTGCGCGGTGCACCAGTAGCAACACCAGAGACTCCGATAGAGTATGCAGCTAAAATAATGGTGGAAAACGACTTCCCAATACTACCCGTTATTGATGAGGAAAGCGGCAAGCTCATAGGCGTCCTAACAATATACGATGTAGCAAGAGCCTATATTGAGGGAGCAAAACCCGGTAGGGTAAGACCAGCTAAGAGAGCTGCACTACCAATAGAGGTAAAGCCCGAGGAGAGAGTAACCTATACCACAACCCAGACAGTGCTCCAGCAAGTACTAGTAGCAAAGCCGCCAGTCGAGACACTTGCAGGTATAAGTGCGGCAAGCATAGCTCGTCCCGAGCTACCAGCAGTGACAATAAACGATACAATAGAGCATGCGCGGAGAATGATGCTCCGCTACCGAACCAATTACCTCCTAGTAGTCGATGAAAAGGGACAAATAGTGGGAGTAGTAACCAAGTGGGGAATGCTTAGGGCCATTGGCCTAAAAGGCCCCATCTGGAAGAGACGTGCACATGATAGATACTTCATAGACTATGTGATGGATACTGATATACCTAGAGTAAAGGCCGATGACAGTATAGAGAAAGTAGCACTCCTAATGACACAGTCAAAAGCTGAGGTAGCAATAGTCGAGGACGAGAAGGGCCAGCCCATAGGCTTCATAACAAAGGACGATATAGTAGAGGCATATGCGCAGCATATGGCAGGGAGGGCAAAGGTAGAGAACATAATGACGCCGGGCCGCATTGGTATAGTGCATCCGCATCATAGTCTATACCACGCGGTCAAGAAGATGCAAACATTCTACCTAGACGCGCTAACGGTCTATGATGGCTCGAAGATACTAGGAGTAGTATCAGCGAACAGGTTACCCTTCGTAGCATACGAGGACGCAGTAACCGGTATCAAGAGCCGCCGCCTAATATGGGTGAGAAAGCTAGTCAAAGGTGCAGCGCGCAAAGGTCGCTATGTAAAAGTAACACCGCTACTCGTCCTTGACGCTATGGTGCCGCTCCGAGACGTCTATGTGAAGACAAGCGATGACGTCGTCAAAGCTATAGAGCTTATGAAGCAGCACAATGTGGATGGAGTACCAGTTGTAGACGAAGAAGGGAGAGTAGCTGGTGTAGTAACAAAGACGGACATAATAAGAGAGCTAGCCAGGACAGCAAGACTCCGCCTAGAGAGAGGAGAGACAGTAAAAGTCGAAGAAAGAAAGGCTAAACCGCCTGAAGCTAGATAGAACCCTACACTATTTTGGTTAGCTTGATTAATTACTACTCGTTCCTTGACTCGTATAGGTATAGCTAAGCCTCTATATAAGCTTGAATCAGGTAAGGGTAAGCTTTTAGGGGATGAGCGAAACCACCGACACTTAGAACTAGGCATAACGATCCGTGCTGAAGCCCAGCGAAGGCGACCCCTCCTATCCCTGGTAATTGTCTTGCCATGATGCATTATTTATTGGTAGGGACTATTTCACGCATTGTTTGCGGCCATGTATATCTCGTTAACGGAGGTGACAAAGTTGATAAGGAGAGCATTGGTGCTAGCAGCTGGGCTTAGTCGCCGAATCGGTAAGCCTAAGCAGCTTCTAAGAATAAGCGGGTATCCGTTGATCTGGTATCCTTTATCTGTGCTTCATAGCCTTGGTGTGGGCGAGGTATGTATTGTTACTAGGCGGGAAATAGCAGACGAACTAAAGCTAATATCTCAGAGTATCCTTGGGCCAGGCTCAACGATTATTGTTCTAAATGATAAGCCGGAGAAGGAGAATGGTTTCAGCTTATTACTAGGCTTAACTAGCTGCTTTCTCGAAGAATATTCATACGTGTCTATGAGTGACCACATTTACTCAGCCTATATACCAGCTAAGTTAATGGATAGAATAAATACATTTCCCTACGTTATAGCAGGTGATAAGTTTCCACGCTTCATAGCGGTAGACGAGGCCACAAAGCTAAGCAGTAACGGGTTCCAAGGCTTCTCCGTGGGCAAGAATATTCGGTACTGGAGCCACATCGATAGCGGTGTACACCTAGTTCACCCAACTAAGCTACTGCACATCATAGCTAATACCCCGCTAATATCGAGACCCATCATAAAGCTAAACGAGATAACTAACAACCTAGCGAGGACAAGCAAACTAGGCGTAGCGGAGTTCGCATCACTCCCCTGGACAGAGGTAGACACTGTATCCGATATAGAAGAAATAGAAAAAGGTAAGCGACGTGAGGTGATAATCCATGTCCTCGAGTGGCTACGTGGATAAGCAGCTAAGAAAGTCAACCGACGGCATAGTGTCCAGGTATATTAATAGGAAGGTGTCAACAAGAATTACAAACTTATTAGTAAAGCTCGATAACCCGCCTAGCCCAGACACAGTTAGTATA
>JALVHV010000063.1 GCA_027028845.1 Pyrodictiaceae archaeon
CGGAGAAGAGCGTCGAGATTACTCAGCGGCTCATCTAGGAGCAAGACCTCTGGCTCCTTGACTAATGCTCTAGCGAGGGCTACTCTTTGCTGCTGCCCACCGCTAAGCTGGGAGGGGTAACGGTCAAGCAGCTCCTCTATGTGAAGGAGCTTAGCTACCTCATGAACCTTAGAGTCTATCTTACTGTCCGGTATTTTTCGGAGACGTAGCGGGAAGGCAATGTTCTCGTAGACAGTCATGTGGGGATAGAGGGCATAGTTCTGGAAAACGAGCCCTATATTCCTCTTACCCGGGGGAAGCTCTGTTACATCCCTGTCGCCGAAGTAGATGCGCCCACTCGTTGGCTTATAGATCCCGGCTATGAGGTAGAGGAGCGTTGTCTTACCGGAGCCACTGGGGCCTAGTAGCACAGAGAAACGTGCATCAGGGAAGCGTAGTGAGACATTGTCTACTGCTACTACGCGGCCAAACCTCTTAGTAATATTCTCTAACACTACCTCGACCATTATCCCTTCACCCCGCCACCCATTGTCTCGAGGAGGGTCTTCTGGGTGAAGATGAAGAAGAGAAGCGTGGGCAAGAGATACAGGGTTCCAGCCGCTGCTGCTATGGGGAGATAAGCTGTCTCGATCTTGCCTATAGCCTCCTCTATGAAGGTTGCGAGAGTCTTTATGTTGCCCGCTACGTATAGGAACACGTGAACATATATGAGGTCTTCCCAGCCAGCTAGGAAAGCGAAGATAGCTAACGCTGCTATACCCGGCTTGACCTGCGGGAGGAGTATCCGCCACCAAGTCTTTATCCTTGAAGCACCGTCAACAAGAGCGCTCCACTCAACCTCCCAGGGGATCTTGTCGAAGAAGCCCTTCATGAGCCAAATACTCATAGGTATCTCCAGCGAGGCTCTCGCGAGAATAGTGTAGAGGAACTGGTAGCTAGTCAACATGCTCTGCGGGATCGATTTCAGCGTCCACACGTAGATCGCGTAGACAGCTATAAGTAGAGCTACACCGGGAAAAGCGTGCAAGAGTATGAGGAACTCCATGAGGCCTCTCCTGCCCCGGAAACGCATACGCGAGAAAGCATACCCGGCAAGAGTACTAGCAACGACGACGACAACCGCGACGCCGCCAGCAACTATGAAGGTGTTAAGGATTATGACTAGGAGATCCCGGAAGGTATAGAGGGGAACCGCTGCTGGCTCCAGCTTCCCCTCGAAGAGGAGTCGCCAGTTCTGGAGACTATACTTAGCAGTGAATATATCGGGGCCGGAGAGCATGTGGTTAGCGAAGCTGGATAGGATTAGTATGAGGTAGAGGAGTATGAGGGGTAGCCCCGCTATGCCAAGGGCAAGCGCGAGTATCAGTGTTGTACGCCGGCGTGGAATAGTCTCAACGTCGTGAAGTGCTGTGGGTTTCTCTACGCGTCTCCTCCTAAGCCTTAGTCTCGAGACAAGGCTCATGGTTATAGCTCACCTCTTGGCTCGGGCATCATTTTCTTGAAGCCGAGGAGTCTGAGAGAGATAATGCCGAGAACCGCTCCTATCGCTACGAGTATCGTCGCTGCAGCCGCCGCTACTCCTTGCTCACCAGTAGTGAATGCCTCGTTGAAGACGTATAGGGCCCACGTGGTGCCCCACCAGCGGTCAACAACACCCCACTCTGTTAGAAGGAATATGTGCGCAAAGGTCGTGAGGAGGCTTAGTAGCTGCCAGATAGTGACGTATACTAGGTGCCACCTTATCTGTGGAAGCATTACCCGTCTTATGAGCTGGAGCGTTGTCGCACCATCTATCCTCGCGGCTATTATGTGCTCGCGTGGGATACTCTTCAACGCGCTATAGAATATTATCATGCCGAAGCTTACGCCCACGAACCCGTTAACAACTATGAGTATGAGCCACGAGCCCTCGGGCTGAAGGGAGGGATCAGTGCCCCAGGAGACAGGATGGTCTATCACTCCTAGTCGGAGCAATAAGCTATTGAGTGTACCACTCGCGTCTCCTAGGAAGAAGTAGTACCAGAGAAGAGAATAGACCGCTACTGGTGTTAGACGAGGCAATAGCCATAGGCTGCGATATGTTAGGGATACGCGTTCCTCCATGAAGAACGTTGCGAGGGCAAGAGCGAGTCCTCCGAGAACATTTACTACAAGAGTAACTGTTGTGAACACTATTGTTGTCTTCACGACCTTTGATACGTCAGGGTCGTGTGTGAGTAGGTAGAAGAGGTACTGGTAGCTCTGAGTGGTGAACTTGCCTAGGTATGCTTTTAGGTTCCAGTCGCGTAGGGGCGTGAACCCGATGTATATAGCGAGTATGAGGGGAATTATGTAGAACACGAGGACTAGGGCAAGGGCTGGGGATAGGAAAAATAATATGGTTCCCAGACGGCTTTTATTCAAGGCTTACCAGCCCCTTCTTGATGAGGACTCTTAGGGGAATTGCCAGTTCTTGGGTATCTCGCCCTTTATCTCCACGGCCTTGCTTAGCTCTGGGTCTGCCTTGACCTTGCTGATTATGTACTGTACTGCCTTGTCTGGCGTCATCTCGCCTAGTAGCACGTAGTTGACGGCATCACGGAAGATGTTTGCTAGCCTTGGGTAGAGTGGGTGCATTGGTGTTAGCTTGGTGTATTCTAGCATCTTGCTCGCATTGGCTAGGAACTCTACGTTTATCTCGTTCACTGTCTTCTTGACGATGTCTGCTATGGCGTTCTTTACCTCGGGGCTGAGCTCTATCTGTAGGTTTGCTAGCTTCTGTACCCAGGTCTTATCATTGATTAGCTCTGCTGCCTTCTTTGTTACTGGTAGGTGCGCGCTAATAATGCTATGTATCGCTATTAGGTCGGGGTCACTGGCCTTCACTACTAGGAGGAATGCTATCATGTGGTACACGTCTTTGTACTTGTTGTACTCCTTGTTATCCTTGCCAGCGTTGCTCGCTATCATCCAGACGAAGGGCTGGCTAAGCGTCACCGGCTTATCTCCATGATCACCAGCAGGGAACAACGTGTAGTAGAAGTACTTCTTGACCTCCTCTGCTGTCAGCGGCCTACCCTTACAATATGGCTTTGTTTGCCACTCTGTCCAGTGCCATGTACCACCTATCCATATCAAGGTCTTGCCACAGACTACTGCTGGGTGTATCTGCTTAGCCCAGTCCCAGCTCATCATGTCCTTTGGTATGAGGCCTTCTCTTGCCATCTTCCACTCAACATAGAGCCACTTGTAGACCGCTGGCACGTCCACTACTAGTTTGCCCGTCTTCGGGTCCTCTAGCTGGCCGCCGAACGCGAATATGAACTGTATTAGGTCTGGGTGAGCGCTACCCTTCCTGTGCAACACGCCCCACTTAGAGCAACCGGTCTTCACTGCTAGCTCAGCGTACTTGTAGACCTCGTGCCAGGTTACCTGCCCTGTCTTCACCTTGTCATAGAGATTCGCTAGTATGTCAGTGCCTGTCTTCTCCTTGATACAGGCCGCTACATCAGTTCTCCAGTAGAGCGGCCTAGCCTCAGTGTCCTGTGGTATCCCGTAGTACTTGCCTTTCCACTCAACAGCCTTTAGTAGGCTCGGGTAGAACTCGTTGATGAAGCTCTGGTACTTCTCAACATAGGGTGTTATGTCTAGTATGTAGCCTTCTTCGGCGAAGCGTGCTATCCACTTATAGCTATTAGCCATTATGTCTGGGTTCTTGTTTGCCTGGAAGGCTGTCTCGAAGTCCTGGGCTAGCTTGTCGCCTCCTCCTCTGCGGAAGTTCGTTGTTATCTTTATCCTGAAGTCCACGCCGTTCTTTTCTAGTATCTTGTTGAGCCGATAAGCTGCCTCTACTATGGCATAGACCCTCATTACGCTGTTCGGGTCACCAGCGCTAGCTACACTGAACTTCGCCTCGTGTATGCCGTGGTATGCTAGGTACTTGCCTATGGCCACGATGTCCTTCTCGACATTGCCTGTAAGCACTGGCTTGGGTGGCGCTGCCTGCGTCGTAGTAGTCTTAGGCGAGGTCGTTGGGGGCGCTGTGGTTGTTGGCTGTGTTGTTTGTGGACTCGTTGTTGCTGGTGGAGCCGTTGTTGTCGGGGAGGCGGTGGTTGTTGCTCCTCCCTTCTTACCGCTATAATAGTAGGCGACTGCGCCTATGATTATTATAATTATTATTGCGGCTGTTATCCAGGCAGTGCGAGAAGCCATGCTTGGGTCACCTCTTCGTGAGAAGGTGTTACTTAGCCGTTGTATTTTTATAGAAGGGGCTCGTATTAAACTCTTGCTCTGAGCAGACTAAATAACTAGTCAGTACACCTATTTACTCAGAATAGTGATTTAAACACTATACATGTTTAACCATTTATGGTCCCGTATCAACTAGTCTATTAGTAGCTGCTTTACGAGCATAGACTAGGTACCCTGTATGGGCTATCATAGTGGTATAGGGTCTTAGAGCATCGCCTCGGGGCTCATAGCCTCGCAGGAGGACCTCGTATACACTTGTCTCCACCCAGCCACCATGGAGGCCTAGCGCTAGCAGGAGGCGCTGTACCTGGTTAACAGCTGGTAAGAAGAATACTG
>JALVHV010000064.1 GCA_027028845.1 Pyrodictiaceae archaeon
CTTCGTGGCCTCTGGCCGCGTTTCTCGGCAGAGCATTCATTATCCTTGCTCTATTAACGCGTGTGCAAGACATATTAGTAGTTGGCTATGCCTCTTCTTTCACAACACGGGTGCCTATGCATGGCGGGGGAACCGGAGCGCCACGACATAATAGTTGTTGGAGCAGGTATGGCCGGTCTAACAGCTGCTCTCTACCTCGCTAGGCAGGGCGTCGACGTTCTCGTTGTGAGCCTCGACCTTGGAGGCCAGCTAATGGAGGCCAGTGTTATCGAGAACTATCCCGGCATCGAGGCAATAAAGGGCATTGATCTCGCTCAGCGCGTAGAGAAGCAGGCTAGGACTTTCGGGGCCAAGTTCCGCTACGGCGAGATGATAACAAGGATAGAGAAACTAGAGGATGGCAGCTTCCTCCTCGAGAGCAAGCGGGGCAACAAGTACCAGGCAGACGCCGTCATCCTCGCTATAGGCAAGCTGCCCAAGAGGATGAACGTGCCCGGCGAAGAAGAGTACGACGGCAAGGGGATAAGCTACTGCACCATCTGTGACGGACCCCTCTACGCGGGCAAGAGAACCGTTGTCGTCGGGCTCGGTGACCAGGGGCTCGAGGCGGTAGCGCTTCTAGCAGGCCTCGCAAAGAAGGTCTACTACGTTACGCCGACCAAGCTCTTCGGGGACCCAGACCTAGTAGCGAGGGTCAAGTCAGCGCCAGTCGTGGAGATACTTGAGAACCATGTACCGGTCCGCGTAGAGGGCGACGGGAACCGGGTAACAGCTCTCATAGTAAAGGACAAGAACAGTGGAGAGGAGAAGAGACTAGAGGTTGACGGAATCTTCGTAGAGCTAGGCTACGTGGCCAAGACGGACTTCGTCAAACACTTGGTAGACCTCAACGAGAACGGCGAAATAATAGTAGACCACATGCAGAGAACGAAGACCCCTGGCCTCTTCGCCGCCGGAGACGTGACACACATACCATTCAAGCAAGCAGTAATCTCGGCAGGCGACGGGGCAAAGGCAGCACTAGCAGCGTTCAATTATCTGCAGAAGCGCAGAGGAAAGAACGTAGAGATCAAGGGAGACTGGAAGAAGACCGGGAAAGTAAAGCCAAAAGTATCCATGAGGCTAACGCTGATGAAGAGAGGGAAGAAATAGCAAAGAGGCATTATAGTATTGCCTAGTGCTCCTCTTCCTCTTTCCTTATTTTCTCCGCGTACTGCTCCGGTGTGAGGAGCTTCTCTAGTTCCTTCTCGTCGCTCAGCCTTATCTTGAACATCCATCCATCGCCGTAGGGGTCCTTGTTGAGTAGCTCTGGCTCGTCATAGAGCCGCTCGTTTACCTCGACTATCTCCCCGGAGACGGGGGCGTAGACGTCTGCAGCCGCCTTGACAGACTCTATGCTAGCCACTGTGTCCCCTGCCTTGACGCTTGTGCCGGGCTCTGGTAAGTCCACGCCCACTATGTCTCGCAGCTTCTTCTGCGCATAATCCGTTATGCCGACGACTACTATGTCTCCCTCGCGCTTAACCCACTCATCGGTCCTCGTGTAGAGCCTGTCTCTCGGGACTATGTAGTTATTTACCCTTATCTCCTCGGCCAAGGCTTGGATCCTCCGAGGAGAACTAGGTGTGGATACCGAGCCCTTTGTCTTTTTGTTCCCGGTTGCTACGTTTTAGACTATTCATCGCACTGGGCTGGGCTAGGTTTAACAACTACCGAGTCCCTGGAAAAGCTTAGTAAATCGGGGAACCGGGGCCACGGCCCCGGGGGCGCTCTTCGCTGCGAGGGATGAGCCGTGTATGATGCCATAGTGTCTATAGGCACTGTTGTCGTGCTTCTCCCCCTAGTCCTTATACTAGCTTACTACATACTAGCGCTGGTTACGCGTGGCCCCGATAGGTTCTTCGGCAAGGTTCGCTACGAGGCAGCTAACCCGCCGAAGGGTACTCCTAGGCCCCCCGTGCTCTACCAGTACCTCGGCTACGTGATCGCGTTCGTAGTGCTTGACCCGATATTCATGCCGCTCTTCACGCTGCCAACTGTTGCCAAGAGCTGGGACCTTACATGGATAGGCCTAAACATAGCAGCAGGCATAATAGTGGTGCCCCCGCTCTTCTACGCCATTAGGTACGCGTCGCGTAAAGAACTCTGGAGCTTCGATTAACGATCCAAGGGGCCATGGTTGGAGGGCTGGTTCGCTATGAGTACTTGTCCGAGAAGCGGCCTCGTATTCATAGGCAACCTGGACGAGGTGGCCGAGAAGGCTACTAAGTGGCTCCTAAACAAGAAGCCCATCAAGAACCTAATAGACTGGGCTATTAGCTTCAGCCTCTGGCCCGTGCACCTCACGACTAGTTGCTGCGGAGCCGAGTTCGCCGCCACCTATGCCCCTAAGTACGATGGCGAGAGGCTCGGCAGCCTCCCCTTCACCCACCCGAGGAACACTAACCTATTGCTTGTCGAGGGCACACTTACCCGGAAAATGGCCCGCGCAGCCAGAATGGTATGGGAGCAGATGCCTTGGCCAAAGTTCGTCATAGCCATGGGCGCCTGTGCAATAACTGGTGGACTCTTCTACAATAGCTACAACATAATAAGGCCAGCAGACATACTCCCCGTCGACTACTTCATACCTGGTTGTCCGCCCACGCCGGAGGCAGTGCTGCGAGCCATTATTGAGCTCCAGAAGAAGGTTAGGCGCGGCGAGTGGAAGCCAAGGGACGTCAAGGATAAGAGGATTCTTGAGGAATTGATGCGGCCCGTGAAGGAGCCGACAAAGAACTACTACGAGGCGCAGGGAATACCCCTGGACTAGCCATGTTGGTCTCTTTTCTCCTAGATGGATTTCGGAAAAACGGTTTTTCTAACACCTTTGCTGCTTGGTTTATTGCTTCTTCTGGGCAGGCTGCTTGGCGCCTGCTTGTCCACTGGTGCCCTGTTTTGGCTTTAGCTCGGGCTTTATGACCCATACTGGCTTGGATTGCCTAGTGGTGTGTATTGGCTCCTCGTGGACCCTGAAGTCCTTTCTCAAGGGGTAGACTCCGGGCGGCCACTCCGGGGGTAGGAGTAGGTGTCTTAGGTCTGGGTGGCCGCGGAAGTAGACGCCTAGCATCTCGTACTCTTCTCTCTCCTGGAACAATGCGGCCGGGTATAGGTCGCTTATCGTGTCTATGTGGGGCTTGTCCCTGGGGAGAAAGGTCTCTATCGCGACTATGTCTGTTGGGTCGTTGCTCTTCGTGAAGTGGTATACGAGCTTTATCTTCTTCTCCTTTGGGAGATCAACAGCGCTTATGGAGAGGAGGTAGTCGTAGCCTAGCTCTCTTATCTTCTGGGCAGCCTCTCTTACGCGCTCAGCGGGAACCGTGTAGACGGGGAAGTTCTCGCGCTTCGCTGACGAGGAAGCGATGCCTTGGAGTGCCTCGTCGATAGAAGTGCTCAAGACAGGTGCGCCTCCGGTGAATGTTTTTCACGCGCGCTTATTTCGAGGGCAAGCTACTCCGATTGTTTTTCGCTCGGCTTATCCTTATTAAGGATGCCTTTGCTCCTTGTACCCGGGTTTCACAGACAAGGGTAATGGGCCGCCGCGCGGCGGCCTCTCTGCAAGGTGACCAGTGTATGCCTAGAATCGAGTTGCCTGGCATGATTGGTAGGGAGCTTGGCCAGCGCGAGGGTTACCGAGTAGTTGAGCTCTATATTGGCCCGCAGCACCCTGCCTCTGGGCATATGAGGCTCGTGGTCTACCTTGACGGCGATATTATTGTCCGCGTCGACCCCGATATAGGCTATGTTCACCGCACAATGGAGAAGCTCTCCGAGATAAGGGAGTACGTGCGCGTCATAAGCCTCATAGAGAGAATGACGATTATTGATTCCTGTAACATTACGCTCCCCTTCGTCGAGGCTGTTGAGAAGCTGCTCGGCATAGAGGCTCCTCCGAGGGCGAAGTATCTGAGAACAATACTCTGCGAGATCAATCGTATCTCGAGCCACCTCTACGGCCTCGGTATCGGTGGCATATTCCTCAACCACTCAACAATGTTCATGTGGGGCTTCGGCGACCGCGAGGTCTTCGTCCACCTAGCATCACTTCTGACGGGCGCGAGGCTAACTCATACCTATAACATCTTCGGGGGAGTCCGTAGAGACCTACCACAGGGCTTCAAGGACGAGTTCCTCAAAGCGAAGAGATACATGCTCCGAAAGCTCAAGGACTACGACAAGGTATTCTTCAACAACCCCGTTATACGTGGCCGTCTCGAGAACGTCGGCGTGCTCCCCAGGGACAAGGCAATAGCCTATGGCATAACCGGGCCCAATCTAAGAGCAAGCGGTGTGAGATACGACGCGAGACTCCTAGGCTATGCTGCCTATAGCGAGCTAGACTTCGAGCCAGTGGTCGGCAAGTACGGTGATGGACTGGAAAGGGTGTGGGTGAGGCTGCGCGAGATAGAGATGAGCCTAGACCTCATAGAGCAGGCCCTCAAGCAGCTCCCCGACGGCCC
>JALVHV010000065.1 GCA_027028845.1 Pyrodictiaceae archaeon
GCATTACACACCTCTAATGACACGGGGAAGGCCCGGTCCTCTGGTTCATGAGGTGCCGAAAAACTATGGCCAGGGACGAGCTGTGCGCTTCATGGCGCTGTATGGAGCCGTGAAGGTATAAGATTGCTTCCCCACAGAGTTACGGCTCCCTGTCTTGCTCTTTATGGGTTCTTTATGAGCACTGTACAGCTGTAATGCTCTACAGAGCCGTTATCAAGCACTAGTATCAGTTCCGTATTTATTCTCACTAGTGAGGGTTTCTCCGGCACATTTACGCGGGCTTCGCCGGTAACCGGTGGTGGTAGTACCTGTACGCACATCTTTCCAGGCCCGGGCCCCGTCGCTCTCACCACCAACGCTATGTCTGCCTCGTTGCCGCTTAGCCCGGTTTGGTGCACAACCACTGACCCTACTTTATAGCATGGGTTAGGTGGCTGAATAGCGTAGCTAACTACAAGCGAGCCATCGTTATAGCTTGCTCCAATGTTGACTCTTAGGGGGCCAAGCCTACAAGTAGTACTAGCTCCAGGCTTAGGCGACAGTATGGTGCCTAGGCTGGCGAAAGAAGAGATTATTAGAGCTATTAGTGCTAATAGCGCTACGAGGGGTACTATGGCTCTAGCCATTTCCGTGCTCCCTCTCCTCTACTATCAAGTATCCATGGCCGAGTGAATTATATCCCTGGGCCGCCACGTTAACAGGATTTTGAAAGAAGTAGCGCTGCAAATAAGGGTGAGAGCAGTCTGATAAGACAGCATGGGGGTGCAGCCTACTGTCCTCCGCCCTTTTACCGGAGACGCTTCTACGCGCTCTACGTGAGGAAGCAGAGCGTAGGGGAACCACGCCAGAGGCTCTCATGGTCCGCCTCCTCTTAGACATAGTCTCTGAGGAGGAGAAGCCACGTGTCCTCCTAGAGGCTGCGCGGAATAGCCTAGAGCATGCGAAGCCTCACCGGGATAAAGGTGAGTATCACGAGGCCTTCAAGAGGCTCTGGGTCAGTGTACTGCTGGGCCTGGAAGCGTACGCCCTCAGCAGGGGTGTTGCCCCGGGCTCGGGCCTAGACTGGTACTGGGATACAGCCAGCGATGCAGCTAGTCAACTAGGCGATGTAGTCCTCGACGCGTTCTATGCTGGGTTAGCAGCGTTTATAGCTTCGCGTGAAGATCTCAGCGATGAGACGCACTTCGAGGCAATAAGTAAGCGGGTTGAATCACTGCTCGTGAAACTAGGAGAATTCCTAGGAGTGTGAGAGCCTCATGGGTACTAGCCTAGAACCGAATAAGAATAGGCTAGAAATACTCGGTAGCGGGCCGTTGGACTACATCGTCATAGGTATTACGAGGCTATTCTCAAGGGAAATAGTTAGAAGTTACTGCGAGAAAAGCACGGGTAGGCTCGACAAGGCGCACTTCATAGGAGCCTACGAGGCCTTCGAGACAATAAGTCACGGCAAGAGGATCTTCATTAGGTGCCGCCACGTTGGGCCCCCTGGCCTAACACAGCTAGTACTAATGGAGCTCATAGCGTTTGATCCTTGGATATACATGCGCGAGGAGAAGAGCGAGGAAACAACAGGGTGGAGGCTCGTAGCCGAACCAGGCTACATGCCAGCACTGCTCCATGTAACCATGGGCTCGGAGAGGAGAAGCTACAGGCTAGGCTATGGCAACTTGCTCCCCTTGTCAAAGATGGGTATGAGCAAGCTCATTGACCGCTCAGCTGCGAAGGCGGCTAATGTACTCGAGGACCACGGGTACGTTGTAGCAGGCTATGCTACACATAGGCTAGGCTTAATCGAGAACCTCATACTGGTCGCCGATAAAGAAGACTTCTCTGAGAGCGTTAGAGTACTCATAACGAGCCATTACTCGAACATCTACTGGTTTAGCCGAGACGGTTCATCAGCGATACGTAGCACCGAGACAAAGCCCGAGAAGCTAGCCAAGGAGCTCAAGCGGCTCTTCAGCAGTGGTGCTGGATTCGAGGCAAGTATGACAGAACTAGGTACAGTTACTGATGAAGGCTATATGGATTACCAGGGTATCGAGGCAGAACAAGCTCCCTAGCGCTAGGCACCGAGCTAGAGGCAGGGATACTGGAGAAAAGCCGGGCGGTGAGGAAGCTCTTTCGTTGGATCGAGGCCCTTGGAGCCGATGAATAGAGCCCCGACGGCCGAGCCGCCTCTAGGTTTTCACGTTGAAGCCATGCTTGGCGAGAAACTTTAGCACTTGTCTTGGTAGGCGTGGAGTAGCTCGCTCCTTCGCAGCGATATAGAGCGGTTTTGTCAGTCTCCCGCCCTCTATGAGAGCACCTATCGGCTTACCCTCGTGGTCATAGAGTATGGTTATCTTGTACTTGCCCACTACGTGTTCCTCTCTACGAGCCGCCATGAGTAAAGCCAAGACATGTGCACCCCACAAGGTGCTCGTTGCTCTACTAGGTCTATGTGATCCAGGGGAGTGGGTCTCCCGGGGGCCTATAATAGGGTCTTACCATGTTTTATCTTTCTCCCCGTGTTTTCCCAGTTTTTTCCAGGACCATTACGAGAGCCTTGTAGGGGGAGCATCCATTAGGCTTTTTGGATTCATTCTAGTGCATCGTAGGCGGTGAGCGGGGCGCGCATCCATGGAGTGCGTTGAGGTAGCCAGGGGCCGTGGTGTATGGGTTAGTGGTCCCGCGAAGGTGGTTATCGAGCGCGGCTCCTTCATGGCGACCGGCTTCATGTTGAAGAATGGGGCTGAGATAATTGTTAGGGGTGAGCGCGGCTCATCTCTCTATGCCTTGGAGGATTCTAGGCTCTGCCTGGGGCTCGGAGCTAATGGCTCCTATAGGCTTGTTGAGAAGGGGTATGAGCTTGTAGAGGCTTGGCAGAGACTAGTTAAGGGACTTGAGGAGACTGGGTCTAGGCGCATAGTCGTTGTTGGCGCCCCTGAGTCCGGGAAGTCTACGCTGAGCACCTGGCTACGCAACGCTCTGAGGCTATGCGTGGTAGAGGCTGATATAGGCCAGAACGAGCTTGGTACCCCGGGCATGGTGTCCCTGGCTCTCCCTGGCAGCGAGCAGGTCTTGTCCCTACAGGATCTTGTCCCTAGTAAGGGGTTCTTCGTCGGCCATGTCTCGGCCGAGAAGGTAATGGATCTGGTCATAGCAGCAGCTACTCGCGCGGCTCGTGAGTGCAAGGAATACGTGATGGATACTGATGGCTTTGTGGCCCATAGGGGTGTTGTGTACAAGCGCGCTCTCATAGAGGCTGTGGAGCCGGACACGGTTATCGTGCTGGGCCAGGAGAGATTAGCGAGAGAGCTCAGCGGCCTAGGAGTGGATGTGGTGAGGGCACCTAGTGTGCCACCGGAGCTTGTTAGGCTGCGGAGCCGAGGAGATAGACGAGCCTATCGCCAGCGCCTCTACGCCTCGCTTTTCTCCGCGAGCAAGCCCGTAGTGCTGCGAGGAGTACCAGTCGCTCATCTATGCCCATATAGTATCGGTAGCGAAGAAGTGATCTATACGTGTACAAACACTGTCTTCATAGAGTCTCGTCGAAGACCAGATGCCCCGGCTCGGTGGCTGCGCCCCGGCTGGGCCAGGGGCCTACTAGCAGGCATTAGGAGCGATAACGGTGACATCTTGGCAGTAGTAGAGGACCTAGACCTACACAGCGAAAAGATAGTCCTCAGACCCGCTGGGAATACAGGGATTAGCACCGATAATGTTCGCTTAGTCCTTCTCGGCTGGATAAGGATCCGCGACGACTATAGCGAGGAGCATTACCAGCCAGCGCCTCTCCCTGAGGCCTTGGAGACTAGGCGTAGACCGCTGAGAGCTAAGCGTATCTAGGTACGCGTAACTGGATACGAGTACTAGGGTACGCTGTGCAAACACCCTTCATTGATAGGGGGTCGAGCTTAGTATACTTGAGCGGGAGTGTAACAGACCCGGGTCTAGGCTAGTATAGTTGCTGGCCACTCATTGGTAATGGAGACTCTGCGGAAAAAGAAGGAGAGACAGTCACCTATGGCGCCCCATGGAGCTCGAGCACGTAGAGCCAGCTCCTAGGCATAGGCCTATGCCGGGCTCCATTAGTGGTGCAGCACGCGGCGTGATTACTGGCGCGGCATCGGGGAAGAAGCGCTTATGCCTAATAACCACTCCCTCACCCCCACCCGAACCTATTCTGTTGAAAAATAGGCTAGAGAGCACAGCCCCAGTATTACCCCTGCCAAGAATCCCCTGTGGAGAAGCCCTGGTATCACAGATATTTCCGTAGAAGCTGGCCTGCAGGAAACCCGGCCTCCCGGATACCTAGGGTACGGAGAGTCATCCACGCAGTAGCAGTATTACTCGAGAATACTGGTAGACCTAGGTCCTTCTCCAGCGCGTCTATTACCTCGATAGTGCGTAGATTCGTACAGCTAATAAATACTGCATCAGCGTCTCTTGTGTCTAGGCTCCTTGCAAGCCTATACACGGTGCCTGG
>JALVHV010000066.1 GCA_027028845.1 Pyrodictiaceae archaeon
CCACGCCATAACCTGTGTTATTGCAATAGCTGCCCTTATAAGAAGAACTATGCTGCATCACTACGGCTACCACGGAGCGCGGATGAGCTACAAGCTATAATCATTACCATAGCCGTGTAGGAGGAGGTTAGGAGGGACACCAGTGATGTGGAGCCGGGGCCGGGATTTGAACCCGGGATCAACGGGTCTCTACGCGATGGGCGGATGCATTAGAGGGCACTGCAGCCCGCCGCCTTCGACCGCTCGGCCACCCCGGCCTCCATCCGTGACTAGTTGTTCTCTTACTTGGTAGCTTATTAACGCAACGCCCAGGAACATATCCCTCGGGGATGATTGGCTCAGGCGGAGCTGAAATTAATAGAGGATGAGTTTAGCCTTGGCTGACCCTGTTAGCGACGTTATTGTTGTAGGTGCTGGTCCTGCTGGTCTATCCGTAGCTACCCGTCTCCGTAGAAAGAGCGTGCTCGTGCTCAACGCCTCCGAGTCCCCTGGGTGGCCTCCTCACTGCACCGGGCTTGTCAGCCCTGAGACCGCGCAGAGACTCAGCGCAGAGGCTGTGACTGAGACGTTTACTGAAGCCATTTTCCTCGATGATTCCCTCAAAGAGATTTGCAGGATCTACGGTAAGCCACTTGCTGTCCGTGTTTCGCGCCCCTTGCTCGAGGAAATACTGAGTCATAGACTAGAGGAAATGGGGCACTCGTTGCACAACAACTCGCTTGTTGATGATATAAGGGGAAAATGTGTCCATGTCAGGGACAAGGGATGGCTATGTGCAGGAGACTCGGTACTCATTGCTACCGGGTACTCTCGGTTCTCTAGGCTATTCGGAGCCAAGCACTGTGATGCATTAAGTGGGCTTGAGGTTCGTGTTCGGCTTAGTAAGCGCATAAGAGATGATGGATTCGTAACGCTGCATGGCAGTAAGTATGCACCAGAGTTCTTCACCTGGATTGTGCCGTTGCATGGGGGACGAGAGGCGCTAGTTGGCCTAGCAGCACGCTCTGATACAGCTAGTAGGCTTGCCGCCTTCTTACACGCTGCGGAGAGAAAGGGTCTACTCAGCATAGACAAGCTGGTTTCTCATCGGGGAGGTCGCATCCTGCGCGGTCCACCAGCAAGGCACGTGTATCGGGGAAGAGTGTATGGTCTGGGTGATGTTCTCTGCGCATCAAAGCCCTTTACGGGCGGAGGATTATACGCTATAGCCGCTATGGCACCGCTACTTACAGAGGCTATAGAGCGTGGGAACAGAGCTAGGCTAGAGGATGAGTGGAGTGCATTAAGGAGCGAGCTTCTCCTCCAGAGGGATCTTACAAGGCTCGCTATTATCTATAGATCTTTCTGGAAAATAGGCCTAGTAGCAGCGTGTAGTGTCCAAGATAAGTGCTCTATAAGCTATGATAAGCATAGTTCACTACTTAGGTGCCTAGCTAGGGGGCGCTAAGGAATTGGCGAAGAAGAGGCTTCTAAGAGAGATAGCTACTGAGGTTCTTGGGCCGGAGAAGGCGCGCCAAGTATGGTCTAGGATAGACATTATTGGCGATATAGCTGTTATAAAGAAGCCCTTTGGGCTCAACATCGAGGAGTTGAAGCCGCTAGCTGAGGCACTGCTTAGGAAAATACCCTATATTAAGAGCGTGTGGGCTGCCTCCGGCCCAGTCGAGGGAGAGTATCGTGTCCGGACGTATACTCACCTAGCTGGTGAAAAGAGAAGTATAACCCTCTATAAGGAGCATGGCTGCGTATTCAAGGTTGACATAACCCGTGTATACATCTCGCCAAGGCTCTCAACCGAGCATCGTAGGGTAGCTGAGCAAGTAAGGCCTGGGGAAATCGTTGTTAACATGTATGCAGGCGTCGGCTTATTCTCAATAATTATGGCTAGGATCTCGAAGCCTAAACGGGTCTACAGTATAGACATTAATCCTTATGCGTATAGACTCATGGTGGAGAATATTAGGCTTAATAGAGTAGAGGACATAGTTATCCCGATCCTTGGCGACGCCGGAGAAATAGTTGGTACTAGGATTAGGGACGAGGCTGACCGTGTATTGATGCCTCTGCCGGAGCTAGCCCTGGCCCATTTACCTAATGCTGTCAAAGCTCTTCGGGATGAACGAGGCATTATACATGTTTATTTGCACGTATTCGCGGAGAAAGGAGTTGATCCACGCGAGAAAGCGAAGAGGCTTCTAGAGCAACGCTTGCAGGAAATAGGGGTTACCCGATACAAGTTCATGTTGGCGAGGATAGTTAGGACTGTGGGGCCTCGTAAGAGCCAAGTAGTTGTTGATGTGCGTATAGGCTAGTCCATTAACGATGCTATCTTGGTTGCGACGAACTCCAGTATAGCTCTTACATCATCAGCGTTGTCCTTCGTGACTCCTGTAACAAGTATAGCCTGGGTCTTGCCATCGCTTTCCTCAATACTGTACTCTAGCCCCTCGTAGCTATCTGCGAGATTCTGGAGACTAGTGCGCACATACTTTATGTAGGGATGGGCGCTAGGCACTGGTTTTAGGAACACTAGTCTAAATGTATCCCGTGTCATATTTAGTCTTGCAATAACCTTGCCGCTTCTTGACCTAAACTCTTTGCCGGAAGCACTGGGGCCTCTTGCTGCTACTCCTCTTCCACACTCCGATACTAGGTCTAGAAGCTGTTGATATAACTGAAGCTCTTGTTCGAGCTGCTCGATCTTGGCCTCCAGGAACTCTCTAAGCTTCTCACACCTATCCTCCGACATCTAATTCTCCCCGAAGAGGAATAATTGGGACAAAGGATTAAGAGAGGTCTAGCCCCCTACGAGGAGATAGAATCAGAAGGGTAATTATTTACCGTTCCCTTCATTACTTCGCATAGACTAGGGAAGGGAGGTAGTATAGCTGTTGAGCAGAAAGCTGACAGCATTTGTACTTGTGTTAAGTATTGTACTTGTTTCCCTAGCACCTTTACAAGTGAATGCATATACCTATACTGCTCGCATAGGCCTGCTAGCTGTGACTGATCATTCAGGAGAGGTTATTCCAGCGGATGTAACTGTTTCACGCAGCAGCAGTGGCCTCGTCCTGCAACCAAAGCAATACATTCATCCCAGCGTCCTATATTCTACACGTGTAGGATATGTATTAGCGTCTCTGCTTAATCACTTGTCTCCAAGCACTGTATACGCAAGAGTATTCATACATACAAATACAGAAGTACAGGGGCCTAGTGCGAGCGGGTTCTTGGCATCGACCATCTATCTTGGAATTAGAGGGATCTATCCCAGAAACGATACTACTATGACGGGGATGATTTCCTTAACGGGGTTCATACTGCCCGTAGCCGGGATAAAATACAAGGTTGAGGCAGCTGCAAGGGCTGGCTACCACCGTATAATCCTACCCTATGGCGAGGGTGCATCCAACAAGACAATAAACGGGGCTCCTATCGTGGTGCTACATGCTTGTAGCATGGAGCAGGCCGTAACGGATCTAGCCTCGGCGCCTCTAGAGGTTGCATTATATAACGTTAGCTACGTGAACTCCTCAGTAAGGACGATAATCCACAACTATATTAATGTCGGTATTTTTGCTAATTATACAAAAATGTTTCTGAAATCGCTGAGACTCCTTTTAAGAGAATATAATGGAGAGGATAAGAATGTGTACATCAAGCTCGCCGAGCTGGCTCAGCGAGCACTTAGTAACGGTGATTCCTATAGTGCTGCCAGTATAGCGTTTTACTCACTAGTAAGCATTGCCGAGAGAGTAGCTAGTACCAGGGGATTTAGCTACGTAGAGGAGAAAATGGGGACTAGTCTTAATAAGGAGATCGAGCTAGCCACTAAGGAGCTACAAGCTGCCTCAAAGACCGTGCTGAACGGCTCTAGGTGCGATGCATGGCGTGTAGAGGCACTTGCTGCTGCTAGTGCTAGGCTCTACCTAGCTAAGCACGCGGCTAGCAGTACGAGCGGTGACAAGGTATTAGCACTGCTTAGGGCTATCTCGGCACGCTCATGGATAGAGCTGGCAAATAATGTTAGGGGGCCGCGGGTGCCCTGTACATTACTAAGAGAGACTATTAGGAACTACGTGGATTATGCATCACTCTCGTATCAATACATTAATAGTGTGCTTCCCTTCCTCGCCAGACAGTTGCTAATGCCCGATAATCGGAGCGTTACTGCCTGGCTAAGAGATGCACATGATGCACTAGAAGAGAATAACTATTTACTTGCCCTGGGTCTCGCTGAGAACACCTTGGCTAGCTTTGAGGACGTGTTAGTAGATTATGCAGGGTTACCTCTTAGTTGCGTCGCTAACCATGTTTACTTTCTCCTAAGGGAGTCCCCAATAGAGTATCCGCTGCCGACACTGCTCTACATAGATTATGCACTTACATACGCCATTAAGGTTGGCGAGATTATAAAGAAGCAGAACTTTGCCTCAATACTGGGTTCTGATGCCGCTACTTGGGCTCTCTTCGGGCTCTTCGGCTGGATGACTAATCAGACTCTTGCCCAATCAACTACTAGCGCTGGCAGCTCTGAGTCAACATACGTTGAGCCGTCCTCGATGACGCCTCTCGTGGTTGAGGCACTGGTTCTCGGCATTATTGTCTATGCTGTAGCCGGGCTAGCTCGTAGAGCTTCTTCCCAAAAACTCTAGTATACTGGTTTGCCTCTTCGGCTTAGGCCCCACGTGTTCTTCCTTGACTTTATGCTGTTTTATCCTCTCTACTTCTTTGCGTATGGTTTCCCCGAAGTCCCTTTCTAGTTGCTCGCGGATAGGCGGTTTATAGAGCGCTGCTGCAGGGTGATAAGTTACTGCTATGCGCAGCTTTACTCCCTCTATGCTTGCATCATATACGTGGCCGTGTTGCTTGCTCATGCTTTGCCACTTGAGCCCTGCAAGCTCTAAGAGTGTCCTTGCTGCGTGACGGCCTAGCGCTATGATTAGTTTTGGCTTAATGAGCTGGATTTGCCGAATTAGGTAAGGGAGGCAGGCCCTTATCTCCTCGTCACGTGGATCCCGGTTGCCTGGTGGCCTACACTTAACAATATTAGTTATATATACTTGTGTTCTCTCAAGCCCTGCTAAGCCGAGTAACTTGTTGAGCAGCTGGCCAGCAGCACCAACAAAGGGCCTACCCTGTAAATCCTCGTTTCTTCCAGGCGCCTCACCCACCACCATTATGTCTGTGTCTAGGGGGCCTTCACCGGGCACCGGGTTCTTGCGGAACTTGTAAAGCGGGCATTTTTTACAATTCTTTATCTCTTCTACTAGCCTCCTATATTCTTCCTCGACACTATTCCTCAAAGCCGTAGCCCCTTAGCCAGTTTCTGCGAATACCACTCGGGAAGTTATCTCATTATTGGCTAGACTTAAGGTATATGCCTGGTACTAGGCTTACTCGGTGAAGCAATCTTGGAGAAAGGAGAGAAGACTAGTGCATCAGAGCCCGTGATAAGGGGCAAGATGTACCACATAATGCTAGGGCCAGGCGACATCCCCCCGTACGTCCTATTGCCCGGAGACCCGGGTCGCATAGAAGCCATAACATCTACGTGGGAGCAGGCAGAGCAGCTCGCGTTTCACAGGGAATATCGCAGCGCTAGAGGCGTCTACAAAGGGATAGAAATAGGAGCCATTAGCACCGGTATAGGCGGGCCCTCAACATCCATAGCTATAGAGGAGCTTGCCCGAATAGGTGTGCACACTCTTATCCGTGTCGGGACCACTGGCGCTATTCAGCGAGATATAGAGCCAGGAACATTGATAATAGCAAGTGCTGCTGTACGCTTCGACGGAACTAGCCACGAGTATGCATACCCCGAGTATCCCGCAGTTGCAAGCCCGGATGCTGTTCTGGCCCTTGTGGAGGCTGCGGAGAGACTTGGCTACCCCTACCGAGTAGGAGTTGTTGCCTCTACTGCAAGTTTCCACGTAGGACAAAGCAGGCCTGGGTTCCAGGATTATAGCTGGTCTCTGAGCGAGAAACGCCTAGAGGATCTCCAGCGCATGGGTGTTCTTAGCTTCGAGATGGAGGCTGCAACCCTGTTTACACTATCAAATATATATGGTCTTAGAAGCGGGTGTGTATGTGCTGCGATAGCCAACAGGGTTACTAATGAGTTCGTGAAAGGCAAGGGTGTCAAAGAGACGATAATGGTGGCTAACGAGGCCCTACGCATCTTAGCCAGCGCTGATAGGAAATTTGGACGAAAGCTCCACAGTATTAGTGAACTATATTCTGTTCTCAAAGAACTTGCTTAACAAGATTCCTTATCTCTAAGCGGACACGTGGCCCAAGCGGCTCTCCGCTAATCTTTTTCGTTAACTTACAGAAGCTACATATATCCCCAGCTGATACAAGGCCACAATACCTGCATCTCTTATACTCTCTTTCCCCGGCCAATGCTTGGTAAGTTTCTATTCTTTTCTCGAGCCTTCTTAGAAACGAGAGCTTGATGCCAGGATGCTCCTCTTCAAGCTTGTTCATGAACTCTTTTATTCTGTCCTCGATAGGCTGTTCTGGCCTAAAAGGACACTCGTCAAGCACTATGGGTAGCTTGTTAACGAGCGCGTAGAGCAACGACTCTTTCTCGTATACCTCGTATAGGGGGCGGAGCCTACCAACGGCAAGGCCCTTAATGGTCTCGGTGGCGGGCCCGAACTTAGCTAGTTGCTCGAGATCCTGGTTAATAAAGGACTTAAGAGAATATGCAATTATGTCATCAGCGTTGTGTCCTAGTGCAACATAATCAGCGCCTAGCTCCACCGCCACAGCGTTTAGGATATAGCGCTTAACGAGGCCGCAAACACTGCATACGGGGCGTCTAGCTCGCCGAGCCAGCTCGTAGACAGTGAACCCTATGAGCTTCCTTAGCTCTACTACTATGCAGGGCGTCTTATACTCGTTGCATAGCTGCTGTACCTTTTGAAGACTCTGCTCACTATATTCGCGTAGACCAAGGACTATATGGACACCTATTAATCTAAACCCGTATTGTCTTGATAGCTTAGATAATATGGCCAGCATTGTTGAGCTATCTTTACCGCCTGAAACCGCTGCGACAATTACCTTGTCCTTACGCAGTGCACTGACACGCCTTAGTATGCGCTCAACCTTCTTTTCCACGAATTCTGAGAAGTGCTGCTTGCACAAGCGGAGACGAGCATACCTTATCTCAACTATTGCGGGGTTATCACACTTACTACATTTAGCCACCACTTGTCGCGACATATATCTCAACCATTTCCCCGTCTTCTAGGCAGGTATTCTCGAGAATAGGCTCACCTTTGTAGAGAACTACTACGGATTCACGTGAATATCCAAGCTTCTTCAGCACCTCATATACACACCCACTACGCGTCTCTATCTCCCTCACCACATTGCCAGGAATTATACGCACCACTATTCTTGCCAAGAACGATGCCCAGGCCGTCTCCGACTCTAGTCGAGCTAGATTAATTTTAGGGATAACGATATTCTTCTTCACAAAAGGGAGGGTTATTAACACAATGCACGCAGGTAGCAAGTATGATTTACTGAAACACGGGTTACCATCTCCTAGCGAGAGGACGTTTAGTTGTACTTTCTCTCTCGCTGAGGCCCAGGAGCCGAGCCACAGACCCGTGAATGCAGAGCTTCCCCCCTCGCCGCTTGACCCACTAGAGGCCATGTTTGGCAATATAGCGTTTAGAGACTATACTGGAAGACCCCGAATAGTCCTGGCCGAGAAGCCTGTAGAGAAAAATCTTAGCTATATCGAGTTCCTTGCAAGGATTCTTTACGAGTTAATGCGCACTTATTGGCGTGCGCCAATGCCTTTCCAGACCATGTTTGTCTCTCAGCGGCTCACCGAGTACCAACTAGCCAATATGCGGCCAGGCATGGGTATCTACATAGTCGACCTTGATGCTCTCCGTGAGAAAACAAGCGATGAAGCAACGTTCGCTAGGTTTACTAGAACCATTAGCGACCGTTTGCACGAGGCATTTAGCCAGTGGATAGGCTACCTAGTGCTCTACGGCAGAGATGATAGTCTCTCGCTCATAAGGAAGCTATGGGAGCCCAGGGTAATTGCCAGGAGAGTCGTGTACGCGAGCCTGCCACCCTACGTAGAAATCCGGCTAAGGGTTCACAGAGAGCAATTACTAAGGCTAATATCTCTCTTTTACGGAGAGGTACCCGGGCTAGAGGAGGCAGACACCGTTAGCCAAGCCGTAGCAAGAGCAGAAGATGCATACTTTACTAGCCTAGAACTCGTAGCCAACGACCCATTTATTTCTCTCTATAATAGACCTGCTGTAGACGAAGAAGAGGCAAGACAGGATACTGCGTTTATTCATTTTGCCCTCAAGTCTGCCGCCATTAAGTACCTAATGGATATCGGTATTGATCCCTCAGCGCTAAGCGTTGAAAGCATTGTCGCTAACGTACCCATCGATATAAGGGTTGAGAGGGGATGGGGTAGCAGCATAGCAGTTGAGGTTGAGACCCTGTATGGAGTAGGTAACCCTGTGTCGAGGCTCAGCACGGTAATAAGGGAGCGAGTTTCACTTGGCTACAATGTCTGGATAGTATTACCGCCTACGCAAGCACTGATATTTGCTCCCTACATTAGAGGGCTTATGCGGCACTTTGCGGAAAGAGTAGAGTTTTACACGTTTGAGACAGCTAAGGGGTCTTTGAGGAGCCTTGCGGAATACTATGAGGAGGTAGACGAGATCCTAAGGAAGCTATAAAGCTATTATACTTGTCTACCTTGACCATATAGCTGTAGGGGGCTTTATGTTCATTTTCTCGTAGAGTGCTGATATTACTGCTAAGGCGATAATGACTACCAGATAGGGTGTTACATCTGCTATGGAACTGGGTATCCCAACTGTCTCTAAGAGGGGCCTCATCGCATAAAGGAGCCCCACTAGATAAGATGCAACGACAACGCCCAGAGGGTGCCAGTACCCTAGAATAACTATACCTAAGCTCATCCACCCCCATCCTAGCAGCGACATAGATACCCATCGCGAACCTAGGGGCCCGGTAAAGAATAGGTATGAGCCAGCAAGACCGACAAGCGCTCCATTAATTATTAGTGCAGCTATCCTCGTAAGCGTGACCGGCACTCCAAGCGCTCGAGCTGTTGCCGCGTTTTCACCAAGGCTTCGGACCACATAGCCTAGCCATGAACGGAAAAGCACAAGATATAGAACAATAGGTAAGACTAGGAGAGCACTAACGACAATTGAGTCATCGGCTAATATCCCTATGCTCGGCGTTACTGCTCCGCCGGTCGCCCTGCCTATTACATCTCCCAGCCCAATACCAAGGAATACTATAGAGAGCCCGGTAACGGCTTGATCAGCGCCAAGAGTTATTACGAAGAACCCATATAATAGAGCAAGGACTATCGAGGAAACAATACCGGCTAGTAGGCCATAGATGGGTGAGCCAGTGTGAAGCGATATTATTGCCGTAACGCCAGCGCTGAGATATATCATTCCCTCTAGGCCCAGGTTGAAGAGCCCGGCTCTCTCTAGGAATAATTCCCCTTGTGCCGCGAGTGCATACACAGTCGCGTAAGGCAGAGCCTGGCTTAATAAGGCAGCAATGTTGACCACTATTTCTCACCACGTCTTATAGAGAGCGTTGTGAACGCGAGCACTGAGAGCACAATTATGGCTTCAAGTGCGAGGACGAAACTATCACTAACTCCATATAATTGAAGGGTAGAGCGCATAGAGTACAATACAGCTATAAGGAGACTCGCTGCTAGCGCCCCTAGAGGCCTTAGGCCACCAAGCCATGCCGCAAGTATACCCATGTACCCATACCCCCAGCCCCCTAGACCAACACTCCTAAGCTGACGCAATAATTGGAGGAGAAGAACGCCGCCACCAATACCTGCTACAAAACCCTGTATTAACGCTACTATTATGATTGTTGACGCAATGCCTACTCCATATGTCTGTGCTGCTTTACGTGCAAGCCTTACAGAGTCTATCGCGACACCATATTTAGTAAAGACTATGAAAAGCTCCAGAAGGAGACCCGCTATAACCACGACAAGTACTGCAACGGATAAACCGATACCCATATTGGCTGGTAATGGCGCTGTACGCGTATAGCCTCCCTGCTGCCAAGGCCCCGCAACTAAGTAGTTAACAATACCTATGGCGATATAGTTTAACATGAGGCTTGAAAGTATCTCGTTTACTCCAAGCCCTACACGCAGGCCACCAACAAGGCCACCGTAGAGAGCACCGACTAAGCCAGCAAAGAGGATAGCGACCATAATGGCGGCGATGCTGCCATGTTCTATCACGTAGTAGAGCAGCCAATAGGCAGCAACTGCTCCGAGCATTACTTGGCCTTCAGCCCCTATGGTTATGAAGCCTGCTCTGTACGCAAGGGCTAAACTTGACGCGGATGCAGCGATAGGTACAAAGTATGGTAAGGCGGATATCCATGTATCCTTGCTCATTAGGCTTGAAAGGAGTATTTTCGAGAATCCTAGGGCGCCTAGGCTCGTAAAAGCCCCAAGTGCCATAGAGACAAGTACTGAGAACAAGAGACCTAGTACAAGACCTATTGCCCCGTATACTAGGCCACGTAGCCTAGCATTCATGGTCTAGGACACCGTCATGGCCTCAGCTATCTTATCTATATTAAACGGTCTATGAGCCTCGTAGACCATACGTCCCTTCGACATAACAACTATTCTATCCGATACCTCTACGAGCTCGTCGAGGTCCTCCGAAATGAGCAAGATACCTGCACCACGAGCCGCCTCTTTTAGCAATAAGTCTCTGATCTTCTCGGCAGCCTCGACGTCAAGACCACTTGTAGGATTCATGGCGAGAAGCAAGCATGGCGCCTTATAGAGTTCTCTACCCACTATAAAGCGCTGCATATTGCCACCGCTTAGGGACTCTGCGTTAGTATCAGGCCCCGGCGCCTTGACCTCTAGTGACCTAATAATGTCTCTAGCTATTTTGCGTGCAGCACGCCAATCAACTATTGAGAAACGAATAGGTGCTTTAGGGGAAGAGTAAAGACCTAGAACCGTGTTGAATACAAGCGATTTACCGGGCACGAGCGCCCAGCCCAAGCGATCCTCGGGGATAATACCTACTCCCAGACGCCCCCTTGCACTACTACCCTGGGAAGTGACCTCAACACCACATATACTTATCATACCCCTACTCGGCTTCCTAATACCGATGAGTGCCTCAAAGAACTCTCTCTGACCATTTCCAGCTATACCCGCAACACCTAGAACCTCTGCGCTGCGAAGCTCAAGGCTGGCACCGCGAACAGAGAACTCGCCATGAGGGCCACGAACCCATAGGTCATTAACTCTAAGCACTATGTCCTTACGTACTCCACGCGGCAATGAGCGCCGACGCTTAACTATCTCTGTTAGCCTTTTTATACGCTCCTCGCCAAACATATAGCTAAGCAACTGATCAACACGTGCATCCTTTCTAGAAACTATGGCAACTAGCCTACCTCTCCTCATAACAGCTATACGCTCAGCAACCCTTAGTGCCTCACTTAGCCTATGTGTTATGAATACAACTCCCCTACCTTCGTTAGCAAGTTGCTTTGTCAGAGATAGTAACTTATCAACCTCTATTGGAGAAAGATGCGTGGTGGGCTCATCAAGCAACACTATGCTTGCATCAATTAGCAAGGCTTTAAGAATCTCGACCTTTTGTCTTTCACCGAAGGACAAGCTCCAAACATAGGCACTAGGGTTAATAGATAATCCATACTTCTTCTCCAGTTCCTCTAGCTGCCTTCTCACTAAGCGAATACCATGCCTCTTACCTGCTAAGCGAGAAACCAGCACAAGGTTCTCCAAGACAGTGAAATTGTCTATAAGCATAGGGTTCTGCGGTACTAATGCTATCCCTTTCCTCATAGCATCTCTTGGACTATTAAATACAACAGGCTCTCCTCTAACAAGTATCTGGCCCTCTGTGGGCTTTATTAAACCAGCAGCGATGCTTACAAGGGTGGTCTTTCCAGCACCATTCTCGCCAAGAAGTGCTAGAACCTCTCCTGGGTAAATATCGAGACTAACATCTTTATTAGCTACAACACCGCCCGGATATATTTTAGTAATATTCCTTAGCGATAAGAGGGGTCTCTTATCGCCATTATTCACCAGTTATTCCCTCTTATCTGGCCCCGATTAACCGTCACTAATGCACTATTGACTCCCTTGACGAGATTAAGAATCCGGTATTTTTGGAAGAAAGACCCAAGGAAGTGATACTCATTATTGGTTCTTATACCCTATCTCGCCGAGAAACTTCCTCAATGCTTCAACGTTCCATTCCCACTTGGTTTTTCTCCTCTTATCTATGCGTATTCCTAGTCGACGAGCCTCCTCGATGCTGAGTCCTGCCTCCCTTATCTCCGGGATACTAAATCCTCTCCCTATGCGTAGCCCTGGGTCGGTGCCGCCATAGCGGAGGAGGCGTGGTTTCTTTACTATTGGCTTTGGTGCTTCTCCGCTCATAATAGGGCACCCGTGCAGAGCACACTATGGTTCGAGTAGTTTAAGACCTTTCGTTACATTTCACGAAGCTACTCAGTTCTTATCGCCGGATAGAAAATAGGCATAATACTTAGTAAAACAAAAATGACCTAGGTCTTTTCCCTAGCCCTGTTCTGTGAAAGTAGAGGAGATGCCGAGTCCTCTTTACGGACACGTAGAACGAGGCTAGTAACCGTCCTCTTTATATATGGTACTTTGTTCACTCTTTTCACGAACTCATCAAGCTCTTTTACGTCGCGGAATCTGGCAACAACCGCTACATCATAATCGCCAGTTATATCGTATACAGCTATAACATTAGGCTCTGAAGCGAGTAGCTCCTCTGCATCCGTTATTCTCTCTCCATCGACTTGCAGCAACATGAGCGCTGTAATGCTATAACCTAGTGCATCGTAATCAGGTATTATGGTGAAGCGCTTAATAGCTCCCATTCCTATGAGTTTTTGCAGCCTCATATGCACGGTTGAGACTGCGAGACCTAGCTCCCGGGATATTTCACGAATGCTCATTCTCGCATTAGATGCAAGTAGCTGCATAATCTTTACATCAATATCGTCAAGTCCCTTGGCACGGCCCATGTCGCTGACTCCGAATAGCTGGGACTCAGCAACGACGTGCTTAAAATGTCTCTCCAAATTAGCTTCAACGACTAATACGTGTGGTAACTACATCACTGCACGCAGAGGGATTAGAAATAAAAAGGCACGACACAACCTTCCTAGTAGCTGATTGGATGAACACGAGTCCACGTGCGCTTGCCTAGAGGTGAACAAATAGACCTTGAGTAGACTACGTCGACTTGTCCTTGATGTGTTAAAGCCCTTAAAGGAGCCCTCAATAGTTGATGTCGCTCTCGAGCTTAGCAAGCTCCCTGGCATAGACTCTGTCAATATAACCGTTAACGAGGTTGATGTAGAGACTCTCAGCCTAACTGTGGTAATAGAGGGCGAAAGCATAGACTTCGATTCTGTAAAAAGAGTACTGGAGGAAGTAGGAGCAGCTATTCACAGCATAGACCAGGTCGTTGCAGGGAAGAAAATAGTTGAAGTACCTCCGCGCCCAGCAGAGTAGAGCGGCGAGGAGCAATGACTAACCAGTATATCTCGATAGATGACTTTGCTAAAATCGATCTAAGAGTGGGAAAAATAATCGAGGCTGAGCACATCCCTGGAACAAAACTACTAAAACTGGTAGTTGATCTCGGCAGCGAGAGAAGGCAGATTATATCCGGTATAGCTGACTACTATAAACCAGAGGATATAATCGGTAAAAAAGTCGTTGTAGTTGCTAACTTGAAACCAAAAAAGATTAGAGGATATCTAAGCGAGGGAATGATCCTAGCAGCTGGCTGCGAAAAGGGGCAACGCCCTGTTATTGTAACTGTTGGTGACGAAGCAGAACCTGGGTGGAGAGTCTGCTAGTGTCTATTCATCCTAAGAGAAGGATGCAGGAATTCGCACTAATAGCTCTTTAATGCTGACTAGGGACTACATAGCTTACCTAAAAGGATTCTCTGGTTTTATTAAATAGTATTCCTGGCACTAGGTTTTTGTGATAACTTTATGGCCTCTTTTAGCCTTTATAGATATAGGATTTATTACCCGGTTTTTCGTAATCGTGATAGCCCAACGAGCGAAGTAAAGTACCCATTTCTTCTCAATACACGGGTAAAAGCAGAGCCGATGGCACGAAAGAAGCTGGCAATAGTGGCTACGTGTCTACTCTTTGTTAATAAGGGACTCTTGAGAAAAATAGCGAGAAGATGATGGACGCGTAACGCTACTAGCCTGTTCCCGAGAGAGCCAGCACTGAGCTTATGGTAAAATAGCTAGCATGATTAGAAGCGTTAAGCCTTCATTGTCCAAGGTCTATAGTATTGATGAAAAGCCTGCATTGCTTTACCCTACATGTCTCTTTGAACGAGGCAGAGTACGGTACATCCTATGTGAAAGAGTTCCTCGGAAACACTACGTCGTAGTAGATGGTAAGGAGCTGAGAGAAGGCCCTAATGCCGTGAGAGTTTCCAGGTACTTGTATATAGTAGACGATGTTATTAGGGAGAAAAATAGAGTTGCTTAAGCATATCGAGAGACGTAGCCTAGAGTATAAGCAGGCTAAGAGACTCTTGTCAGAGAAGCGCTAACCTCATTAACATTTCTCCATATCTGTTCTCTCATCCTGGGACTGTTTTTGGGGACAATCTGTCTCCTAGGATTTGGCCGCATAGGCGAGATGACTGCGCAATTTCTGCGAGAAAGCGGGTTAGCACCAGTAGTATTTGATGCATCAGGTGAACGGGTTAGGAGAGCTGAGCGCCTAGGCTTTGAAGCCCACCTCGCAGATGTGAGTGAATCCTCTGCGGCCGAGAGGGTCGCCGCCGAGTGTGATATAGTAGCAACAGCGCTACCAAGTAATGTCGCTGAGAAGGTGCTCTTGAACCTAATTAGTGCAAACATACCAGCGATAGTTGATGTATCTTATTTGCGCGATCCACTGCTCTTCAAAGAAAAAGCCGTAGAGGCAAGGGTCAAGCTTTTTGTCGATGCAGGGCTCGCACCCGGCTTATCAAATATGCTAGCTACGAGGGCATGCGAGCAAATGGATAAGTGCAATAGCGTTGAGATCTATGTTGGCGGTATAGAGGAGAAACAGACAACACCTCTGGGCCTTGTAGCTTCTTGGTCTATAAGCGATCTCTTCGAGGAGTATACGAGAAAAGCTAGGGCGAGACTTCTAGGTCGAAACGTCCTCCTAGACCCGATAAATGATATGAAGAGAGTAACTCTTCCGGGGCTTGGAGAGTTTGAGGCACTGCCAACAGACGGGCTAAGAACACTTCTGTCGACACTACGAGACGTTGACAACCTTGTCGAGTATACGCTGCGCTACATAGGGCATGTAGCGGTTATAAAAATGCTTAGAGAAATGGGGCTCCTTGATACTCGTAGTTATGTTGTTGGGGGCTGCGCTGTATCACCTCGAGACTTCTTTGTAAAAATGTTGGAGGAAAGACTGCCGAAGAGAAATGACCGCGTTATACTCTATGTTAGGACCCAAGGCACTAAATCCGACAAGTACGTAACCATCGAGTATATTCTCGACGAGAACCAGAGGCGACTGGGCATAGAGAAACCAGTCCTAGCCTACCTGACTGGGCTCGTGCATGCATGGTTCGTCATTCAAGCCTCAAAGGGAGCAGGTCATATAGGCCTAAATGCTCCCGAGGAGCTTGCCGAGAATCTCAATGATCTCCTTAGATTCCTTGAGGCGCGGAACGTGCTCTTACAGAGAAGACAATGTCTTATACAATAGGTTATTGAGCGAGGAAACATAAAGAAGGGGTAGCATAGAGCCTTTTGATACTGGGCTATGAGGACTGGTATTACCATTGAGTGGTGATAGAGCCCTTCCGCTACCGAGCCCTGGCTGTGAAGACGGATTATCGGGCAGATACGGGATGAAGAATGTACCCTCTGGCTGAGCCAAGGGTGTAGCTAGTACATGAGGAAGCCTCTAGTGATTCTTGACAACGTTTTCAAGATATATGATACTGGTAAGGTTAGGACCTATGGTTTGAGGGGTTTAAGTCTAACCATATATGAGGGAGACTTTGTCGCGATAATGGGGCCTAGTGGTTCTGGTAAAACAACTCTCCTCAACATGATAGGGCTTCTTGATAAACCGAGTAGTGGAAGAATAGTGCTTGCGGGAAAGGATGTCTCTAGGCTAGCTGATAAAGAGGCTGCACGGCTCAGAAACCGTCTAATTGGGTTTGTTTTCCAGCAGTTTAATCTAATAAATAGGCTAACCGTTTTCGAGAACATAGAGCTACCGCTTATCCCGCGTGGTATTCCTCGCAAGAAAAGAAGAAAGCTCGTAGTGAATGCCTTGCTAAGTGTTGGTGGGGATTTATCATGGCTTCCTAAGAAGCCTCTCGAGCTTAGTGGTGGGCAACAACAACGTGTAGCAATTGCAAGAGCAATAGTGGGCTCACCGCGCCTCATACTAGCTGATGAGCCCACCGGGGCTCTTGACCGCAAGAGTGCTAGAGTCGTTGTCGAGACCTTTGTGAAGCTGAACAAGGCGGGTAATACAATAGTGGTTGTAACACATGACCCGGAAATAGCCAACTGTACCAACACTATATACCAGATAAGAGATGGCATCATAGTAGCGAGAAACGAGCCTGATCCGGAAAAGTGCATACTTCGTACAGTTGCGCCATAATTGACTCCTCAACACTAAAATAAGAAAGAAGCTGTAACTACACCCTCCTCTTGGGCAATACAATGCAGCCAAGGAGTAGAGGTATCGTAGTACTTTTAGGCGTGGCGAGTATGGTCTTTATCCTATTGTACTCGGTGCATATAGCAGCTGCGTACACGGCGCCTCGGTGGAAATGGGTATACATACCGACGTGCGGAGAGAATAAGACCGAGATAGGTGTACGCTCATATATAACTCCGTTGCCTTATCCCGGGACAATGAATAATCAATTAATCATAGAGTTCCTAAACCCCGATAACGCTCAGTACAACATAACGCTTCGCATATATCTTCCTCTAGGCTGGTTGCCGAGAACAACTAATAGAACAATAACCTTAGCACATGGAGTCACGGAGCTAGTTATACCAGGGCTATATATACCTGAAGACGCCTGGCCAGGTGAATACCAGCTAGGAATAGTCGTGGAACGGGTCTGTAGTCAAGGCTCAACCTGGAGAACCCTATATGTTCCGGTCACGGTGTACCCGAAGCCGTTTCAAAGAATTAGGCTAGTTAATGCATCATGGAGTGATGGCTACGCTTATCCAGGGCTACACGGAGAGACACTCATAGTCAAGCTACGAAACAAGGGACCTTTCACAATAGTGAGCTATATAGCTACGATTCATCTCCCCGAGGGCATGTATGTATCGGGAACTAATCTAACAAGTTACACGATAAGAAGAACAGGCATTGAAATAAGGCCGGGGGACCTACTAGAGCTCAGAATACCAGTTGATATAGCCACTGACGCGGTACCCGGCACCAAGACCATACAGCTCACACTAAACTCAACAATAGAGTATAATGGGGCATTCCTACAGGAAAGCTTCTCAATAAACCTCGATGCACAAATTAGCCAGATCCCATTATTATCATACAAGGTAATCGACAAGGGCTGGGCTACCGGGGCTGCATTCCCCGGCGAGAAAGGGGCAGAGATGATTCTTCGGATCATAAACATGGACAAGTTCACCGCGACGAACGCGTATGTAACAATTAGGTTGCCTAAAGGAATGACAATAAATAATAAATCAATACAATCAATAGTTCTCAATAACATCGCAATAGGGTACGGAGACGTACTCAACATACAAGCAAGAGTAAACATAGATAACGGCTTAGAACCAGGCACACATTACGCTGCAATCAATGTACTACTATACGGCAATGAGCCCAGCGGGGCACGTGGCCTCAGAAGAATAGAGATCAAAGTACCACTACTGGTTTTGCCGAAAACAAGTATTGATCTTAGGCTTATTAGTATCGAATGGAGCGATCACTATGCTTACCCTGGTGAAATAAATGCTGAGCTAAGCATCCTTTTGAGGAGCATGACGAAGGCCACCATTAGTAATCTTATCTTTAATTTGTCTATTCCAGCGCTAAATGTAACAAGAATAATCACACCTAACTTGAGACTTGATTTCGGCGACCTTCTAAGAATAAATGCTCGTCTTACAATACCAGCTAGCGTTAAGCCTGGGAGCTACCAAGTAATAATATCTGTAAGGGGCATAGTTAATCTAAATAACCAAGAGTACCTGGGCGTCACAAATATACTGAGCAAGTTAGCAATACATAACCCACCCAATGACTCAATTAAGATTCTTGGGACACGGTGGGAGAACATAGTAATTGGCAACGAGTCTTTTGCAGCTAGGCCCCAAGTGCTTATAGAGTATTGGGGTAAAGATAGAATTCGTTCACTCATTATAATTGTGACTAATGTTACTAACGCAAAGTTGCGTGGCGGTGTGACGAGCGAAGTAGTGACCTATAACACTGTTCTAGAGCCGGGAACTGCTGAGTGGATTAATCTGCCAATGCTTAATATAACTGATGCAGAGAAGCCGGTCTCGCTTAGGCTAAGCATAATTGCAATAGCAACCACGCCATCCGGTGGAACTTATAATCTAACTACAACTCATAATATAGAGCTACCAGTGGCTCTAGAGAAAGACGTGCTTAGAGTAGCTAGTATAGAGTACGTTACTAAGCACTTGCTTCCAGGGGCCAGGAATGCCGAAATAGCACTAAGGATCGCGAACACGGCTCCAGAGCCTATCTATGTACTAGGCATTAAGCCGCTTATACACGGAATAAACGCTAGTATTGCTCAGAATAGCTGTGCTACACCGCTGCCTCCGGGACAAGCATGCACGCTTACGTTGAGTCTCTCCATACCAAATAGCACCAAGCCAGGCAAGTATAAACTGGGTCTTATGATATGGTATAGCTACCAACAAGACAGCACCGTTAGGACATCGTACCAGCTTCTAACCATAGATATAAGCATAGAGGATATTGAGAAATATGAGCCAAGCATACTCATACGAGCCTATTGGTCACCGGCACCAGGCGCTGAGCCTATTCCCGTCTTACCAGGAGACACTGCACCACTTCAACTAGTCGTCTACAACATGGGGCCGACTGACGTAAAAGGTCTAGATGTTGAACTAAACGCTAAGAATGTTGGTAAGGTGCGCTCAATCAGCCAGCCATGTAGCCTCATACCAGCTGGCTCTAGCTGTACAATAACCGCTTACCTGGAAATTAATGAGAATCTTAGCCCCGGCACGTATCTCCTAGGAGTCAATGTCTCCTACATATTCAGTGACTACACAGTATACAAGGTCATAAGGAAACAATACAGTATTACTGTACGCGTGGATAGCGACAAGGATGCAATAAGGATTGTATATCCCTATTGGCTTACCCCGCCCAGGCCTGGTACACGAAGCGCCGAGCTAGCACTATACATAGTAGCTGATCCACGCCTTGTAGAAAAGATATCATCACTAAGCATAACACTACCAAGAGCACTATTCAATCCAGAAAACAACACCACCACCGTCATCGCAATGCCAGCGAGCTCTATGTTTACAAATACTCAGATAAGCCAACTACGCCAAATCGGGGCACAAATACTTCAATCAGTAATGCCTAGGGCGTTAACACTCACTAGCCCCCAGATCTATGTCGCAAAAATTGGTGTAAGGAAACACGTTGAGGGCGTATATAGAGCAGAAGTTGTTATTTACTGGATAGATCACTTGGGCGTATTAAGAGAATCAACGTATACCATTAATCTACCAATAATTGGCGGAACCCCCTATATAGAGGTACATGTCCCCGCTATCGCGTGGCTGAAAGGAGGCATAGCTAATCTAAGCATAAGCCTCGCTAATACCGGGAATACACCAATCTATAATGTCTATGTATCCCTCATTCCTGCTTCATACACAGCCTATCCAAGCAAGTCAACAATATATATACCAGAAATTGTACCGAACCATATATACAATATAACCTATCAACTGAACTATAATCCCGCATCTTTTGGCCAACAATCATCATACACTTTTAGCGGAATCCTAGCAATACTCTATGAGACACCAACCGGTCTACAACAATTCTTTAACACAACTATATCAGTAATACTTAGGCCAGCAATAGAGCTAGAGCTTAGCTCGTTAAAGGCGAGTTGGCGAAACGGTAGCCTAGTTGTTGAAGGAGTTATAGCCAATGCAGGTGTAGAGCAGGCCAAGACAGTAAGCATAAGAGTAATCGCCGCGAATACTAGTGCAACGACACTTATAGGCGATATAGATGCTGGTAGTGAGGCTCCCTTTAGAGTAGTTATGCAGGCGCCATATACGAAGAGCGTTAAGCTAGAGATTATTTATCACGATGCTTACGGCGCTAAATATAGTGTCGTAAAATCTTTGAGCGTCGCGAAAGAAGAGGCTAAGATGAGCATAAAGACAAGCGCTAAGAGAGAAGGGCTACTAGGAACCCTCCGGGCTATTACAATCATACTTGTAATTGCTGCAATTCTCTCTAGTCTCTACCTCTATAAAAGGACAAGGCAAAGCAGTATAGAGAGTGAGACTGCTTGAAGGCTTCTGAGATAATTGACTTAGTAAGACTAGCTATACGTGTACTTAGTGAGAAGAAGACAAGGAGCATATTAACCATAATAGGGATAGCGATAGGGCCTACTGCTTTAGTCGCTATACTCGGCGTTGTTGAGGGATACTCTAGCTACGTTATTGATCAGATCCAGGGGCTTGGCCAGGATTTCATAATTATTATTCCACATGCCGGGTACACACTGACACAGAACGACGTGGAAATGATAAAGGCTATGCCCGAGGTTAAGTACGTCACGCCATTCTATAGTGCACGGGTAAAAATCCTACGCGGTGGAAAATACATAGATGCTACGGCTTATGCCGTCGACCTAAACGTGTTTTTCCACGCGCTTAAGAAGCTCAGGGTTGAGGAGGGAGGAATACCAGCGCCAAGTGACTTTGTAGGTGCTGTTGTTGGCAAATTCATAGCGTTTGACGAGAAAGGTACACAGTACTACTCCGTGGGTGACGTGATAACTCTCAAGTACTATGTAGTTAGGGGAGGAAAAGTTACCATAAAGACAGTCAATGTTATCATACGTGGCATTTTAGCCGAGTTCGGCAACGCGTTCTTCGTTAATCCGGACACAACCGTTTTCTTGCCGCTAGGTGCTGGTAGGCGGCTCTTCGGTTTCACTAAGTGGAGCGGCCTAATCATAATAGTGAAAGACCCCGTCTACGTTGAGCGGGTCACTAATAGGCTTAGGGATATTTATGGAGAAAGAGCCGCCGTGGTTTCATTGATAGAAATATCGCGGGTTGTTTCATCCATAACCGCTGCTATGAAGTTTGTTACGACTGCTGCTGGTAGCGCTGCTTTCGTAGTAGCTGTTACTGGTATAGCTGCCTCAATGATAACATCGGTTATGGAGCGCACGCGCGAAATAGGCGTGATGAAGGCAATAGGGTTCACTAATACAGAGATAATAGCATCAATAATGATGGAGTCACTCGTAATGAGCATTATAGGTGCCGCAATAGGCCTAGTCCTCGGTACTGCGGGAGCATATCTGCTCGCGAGGCAAGGAATGACAATTCATGGAGCAGAGGCATTCATTATAAGAGCTCCGCCGAAGATAACCCCAATGCTTCTAGGCGGCTCTTTCCTTGTCACAATAATCGTTGGGGCTATCGGCGGCCTAATACCAGCATATCAGGCTGCTAGGATTCCTCCGGCTGTTGCGCTTAGATACGAGTAAATCTTTACGACAGTATTTTAGTTCTTGTCGCATTCTATCTCTATCTCAAGCATGGGAGGGAGGCAGGAGACCAGATGAGCAAGGAGCATCGAGGAAAAAGAATAGTATTATGGCCAGTTAACATAGACTCAACCGCGTCCAGGTCTGAGGGGCGTAAGATTTCCCTACGTGACGCTGTGCGTAAACCACGAGCCGAGGAAATAGTTGAAGCTGCTCAGCGACTCGGCCTAAACCCTGTCACGGAGAAGGCTAGGTACCCGCGTAGGTGGTGGGAGCAGACTATCCGCATAATAGTTGACAAGGCTGGCTCGAAGCTCGAAACCCTTAAGATGATAGCCAGGGAGGTCAAGAAGATCCGGGAGGAAAAGAAGCTACATAGAGCCAGCTAGTTTAGCTATTTGTTCGCCGCGGGGAAACCACTATTACTCTAAACAGTATCCTATGCCTCATCATGGGGCTTCCTCATCACTACTCCTTCGAGGTGACCCTATATTTCGCGCCTACCTAGACCCAGCTCTAGACAAGAATTACTAGAATCCATTAACAAGCTTAGATACTTGGTTGGAACAACGCCTCTAAAGTGCTTTAGTCTCGGCAAGTACAGGTTATGCGTTAAGCTTGAGTACGTGAACCCTACTGGTAGCCATAAGGATAGAATAGCTCTCTACATGGTAAAGAGAGCCGTAGAGGAGGGTGCTGTTGGCCCAGGTGACTGTGTTGCCGAGATAAGTAGCGGGAACACCGCTACCTCGGTTGCATGGGTTGCTTGGCGGCTTGGTCTCCGCGCAGTACTCTTTGTTGAAAAACATGCGTCTACGCTGAAGAAAGATTTGATTAGAAGTCTTGGAGGAGAGCTTATCGAGATAAGCGATGAGGGCATGGATAGGGCTGCTGCACGTGACAAAGCTACTGAGATGGGGTGCTTCTTACTAGACCAGATGTCTAACGATGCCAACCACTTAGCTCACTATGAGACCACAGCCCTCGAGATACTGGAGGCAACTCAGAAACAGGTCGATGCATTTGTAATGGGTGTCGGTACTGCTGGCACCGTTACGGGTGTTGGTAGAAGACTTAAAGAAGCCCTTGGCTCAACCCTAGTAGTCTCTGTATCGCCGAAGGACTCTCCAATAGTTGGTGGAAGCGGCAAGGGAGAAACAATTGAGGGCCTCACCGTTAGTATTGTACCGGAGCTTTATAAGCGCTACCAAAAATACATTGATAAAGCTATAGGAGTAGAGCCAGAGAAGGCACTTGACGGGATAAGTGCACTAGCAACCGCTACTGGGATCCTAGGGGGACCATCTACCGGAGCAGCCTTCGTTGCCGCTACAAAACTTGTAGAGGAGGGAGCTATTGATAAGGGCTCAACGATAGTCATAGTTGCGGCTGATAGGCTAATAAGGTATCCATCAGTGCTTGAGAAGCTTCACCTAGGAGTTCACGGGACCGAGCTGCTAAAAACCTGGCAAAGGTGAGAGCCTCTTATCGGGCGGTGTATGGCGAAGTACGTTTTTGTGACTGGCGGCGTACTTAGCAGTGTAGGTAAGGGTATAACAACAGCATCCATAGGCTTGTTGCTCAAGTCAAGAGGCTACACAGTCACCGCTATTAAGATAGATCCTTACCTAAACGTTGATGCTGGCACAATGAATCCTTACATGCACGGTGAAGTGTTCGTAACCGAGGACGGCGGGGAAACAGACCTAGATCTAGGGCATTACGAGCGCTTCCTTGATATTAACTTGTCCAAGAAGAATAACATAACGGCTGGCCAAGTTTACCTAGCTGTTATACAGAGAGAGAGGAGAGGAGACTATTTAGGCCAAACAGTACAAGTTATACCACACATAACTGATGAGATAAAGTCACGCATTCGTGAAGTAGCTAAGAACTCCGGCGCCGACGTAGTACTGGTTGAAATAGGAGGCACTGTCGGCGATATAGAGGGACTACCTTTCCTTGAAGCAATACGCCAAATGAGGCTTGAGGAAGGATTTAACAATACAATGTTCGTACACGTAGCCCTGGCCCCAGTACTCAGCACTACTGGAGAGCAGAAGACAAAGCCAGTACAACATAGTGTACAAGAGCTTCGTCGCATAGGTATTCAGCCTGATGCTATAATCGCTAGAAGCCCTAGGCCCTTGGAGCCAGAGGCTCGTAGAAAGATAGCTCTTTATGCTAACCTTCCACCAAGCGCTGTCTTCAGCAGCCCTGATGTAGAGGTTATCTACGAAGTACCCATGGTTCTCGAGAATCAAGGCCTAGGCTCATTCGTGACCAAGAGACTGGGATTAGAAGATAGGGAACCTGATCTAAGCAAGTGGGAGGAGTTCGTAAAGAGGGTGAAGAGCGCCACCAAGAAGATAAGGATAGCTATGGTCGGCAAGTACACGAAGCTAAAAGACAGCTATATCAGCATAATAGAGGCCATACGCCATGCCGGGGCACACCTGCGGGTAAAACCTATCCTTAACTGGTATGAGTCGACATCGATAGAGAGAGGGGAGCTAAGCCCTAGTAAACCCATCGAGGAGAACGACGCAGTAATAGTATTACCAGGGTTTGGGCAAAGAGGAGCAGAGGGCAAAATAAGGGTAATAGAGAAAGTCATAGACGAGGATAAGCCCTTCCTAGGAATATGCTTTGGAATGCAATTAGCCGTAGTAGCTATAGCTAGGCACCTAGCTGGACTAGAGAACGCCAACAGCACCGAGATAGACCCGAATACACCCTACCCCGTAATTGACCTGCTAGAAGAGCAAAGACACCTAGATAAGCTTGGAGGAACCATGAGGCTAGGAGCATCACCCATAGTATTGATAAATAACACCCTCGTCTACAAAATCTATGGCGGGTCAGAGATAGTATATGAGAGGCATAGGCACCGATACGAGGTTAACCCAAAGTTCTTAGACAGACTAGTATCGGCTGGAATGATTGTCTCGGGCTATAGCCTTGATAAGGGGCTAGTAGAGTTCATAGAGCTAAAGGATCATAAGTTCTTCGTAGGAAGCCAGCCGCACCCAGAGTTCCATAGCAGGCCTATGAAGCCAGCTCCGCTCTTCGTAGCACTACTTAGAGCAGCACAGGGCCTAACCCCTTATACCACCACGAATTAATAACAATACCACAAGAGGCGACACTCGCCAAGGAGGCGGAAGCCATGCCTGGGACTAATCATAGTAGGAGATACTGGCTTCTTGCACGCCCAGGAATACTAAGAATACTCGCTATACTCTACGAGAATGGCTCAATGCCTCTTCACCACATACCGCGCTATGGAATGGGCGTTGGGACAACCTATAGAAGTGCTAGAGAGGCCGCCATGCTTGGACTAATAAACTTGTATCATTGCGGTAATAGTAAGTGTGCCAAGCTCACACCGGATGGCGAGAAGGTGGCTAAGAAGCTAAAGGAGCTACTCGATGTGCTTGAGGAACTTAAGCTCGTAGAGCCTAAGCCGAGACAGTAAGAGCCCTAGTACACGTCGTGCGTAAGGGATATCAATTACATCCCTTCTACCTTGTTCCCTGGGCCGTTGAGGAGCTGTCGCCCACACCGATTGATGCGGATGTCAGCCTGGCCCTGAGGCCCCGCACTCTGCGTAGAGTATCATATTTCGTATCCTCGCCTTGCCCAGCTTTGATGAAAGCTTTTCTCTTATAGCATTAACAACCTCTTCGTCGTCTAGGTCAAAGGCCTTACCAGTATCTATACAAACAACATTAATATGATCATGTACGTCGTCGTAACGAGTCTCGCCAGCCACATCAAAGCTCTTTATTAAGCCTAGTTGCTCAAGAAGCTGTAAATTGTTATACACAGTACTTGGACTTATACCTGGCATTGAGGAACGTACCTTTTCTAGTATCTGCATAAAGCTTGGGTGATCCTTTATGTTCTCAAAGACAATCTTGGCTATAGCCAGTCTCTGAGCCGTTATTCTGAGCCCTCTACGCCTAAGCTCCATAACGAGTTTCGTGAGCTTCTCGTCAACATTACCTTGCTCCAACAAGGAACACCCGCAACAAGTTCTACCAAGTACCAATTATGGTTTTGAACCTTGTATAAATTTTTCGGGAAACAACACAACCCGGCAAAGAATTCATCGGCTAAAGGAATTATCCTCATAGCCCATGTCGGGCTCTGGCTGGGGAGTACTCCTCATCAATTACTAGGCTCGGCTTTCTTAACTATAAGTATGCTCCCATCCTTATCTAGGACTAATACATGATCACCCTTCCTTATCGGCTCATCTCCCTTGTTAATTGCCTGCCAGTACTCGCCCTCAACCATTACAAAGCCGGTGCCCCCGACCGGGATATCATCTATGGCCTTTCCACGTTTACCGATAACACTAGGCGTGTACACGGGCTTCATTCTCCATGCACGCACAGCCTTATAGATAACTATTGACGCCAAGCCGCTAAGTGGAAGTATTATTGCTAGAAGCGTATAGAATGCTGCACGCATCGTGCTACCTGCTATATAGACGGGCTTACTAGTAAACATCATAAAGGCTCCAATGATTAAAAGTATTATACCAGTTATGCCAACAACGCCGAAGCCAGGTATAACAAAGAGCTCAATAAACAACATTACGAGCCCAGTGAGCAGAACCGCTACTGCTAATATACTCGTACTAAAGCCATAGCTGAAGAAGCCCAAGATTATTAGCGCTAGTGCGAGGCTCACAAACGCCAGGTGATGAGTAGCTAGAGCTAATAAGAGAATTATGAATCCAAGGCTTGTAAGCAGCGAACCTATGAAGGGGTCTGACAACCAGTGTGCCAGCTTAAGCCCTGCTGGCATCTCGTAATAAACTAGCCTAATACTGTGAAGTACTATTACTTGCTCTTTGCCAAGCATGTACACCGTTGAGCCATTAACTTTTGCAAGCAAATCACCTAGATTAGCTGCAATAGCCTCTATTACATGGTACTTCTTTGCCTCCTCGGCATCAAGCACGAGATTATGATAGACAAACTCTCTTGCTACAGTAGTATTCCGGTGATGCATCTTCATACAAACCTCTATCTCCTTGTATACAGGGTTAAGGATCTTAGACTCATTAACAGGCACGTATTCTCCCGAAGGACTCATCATAACTGGCTGGACTGCACCAATAATAGTGCCTGGCTCCATTGCTGCATAATGTGTACACATAAGTATCATCGTACCAGCGCTAACAGCCCACCTATTAACAACGAATCCTACTACTGGTATAGGACTTTCACGAAGGGCTGTTGTAATCTTCAGGGCTGCCTCGAGGCTACCGCCTGGCGTATTAAGCTCAAGTACGACTATTTTTGCCCCAATACTCTCAGCATAACTAATTAGCTGTGATACGTAATCAGCCACCGAGTCATCTATTACACCATTGATACTGCCTACAACCACGTAATCTACCTGGCTCTGCGCATAAGTTAAGACACCAATAAGTTCCAGTATGGCGCCGAGCACTACTACTGCTAAAACCACGTAGCCTCTCTGATGCCGTGTGCGCGCCAGCAACCTAATTGCCTCGCTGCTCCCAATAACACATTACCTATGTATCCAAGTGTTTAATATACTATATCGAGGACCCAAGCTAATCCCGTAATATTTACCGCGTCATGAAGCTATTCTCTTAACAAGTCTTAATATAAACAGAATTACGAAAACAATAAATACTAAAACGAGAAAGAATATAATGACCTTAACTATCACTATCACGGCAAGATAAAGAATAGGGAAAATGATACCGAATAAGATGCTGTACTTAATTATAGAAGTAGGGCTCCCCTCGCGCATCAATGCATAGATAGCGCCTATTACTATCCCAATTATTGCTAGAAGCGTTATCGGTCCTATGACCTACACCGTGCTAGGACTAAGTCTACATAGAACCAGAATAAAACTTTGTTAGAAGATAGGTGCCCCGGCCAGAAGGGACTGTTACACAGTTACTCGCCTAGGCTCTCTTCGTGGCGCAAACTCAAAGCCAGTTGGATGCTCCGGTATCCCCCAGAGTTCTCTCTTTAATAGTTCTCTTACAGCTATTCTTATTGCCTCGCTCCTGCTGCTATATCTACCCATTTTAACTAGCTCATCGAGACCCTCTAAGTATGTCTCCGGCATCTTAACAGTTACAAGTCTCATCTAGCCCCACCGCTAGGTATCATTTGTTGATTAGTGGAGGGTTTAAACCCGAGGATGCTGTGTTACTTCTTCCACTGCTTCTCGTAGAACACTTAGAGATCAAGAAAGGTAACAAAGATGAGTTGACGCGCTAGTCTGGAAAGAATGCAGGCTTTTCAGCAAGGTCTATTATCGGGACTGCTATCCAGCCAGGCTTAGTCCCCTTTGAAACCTCGACATGTTCTCCCTGGTCATCTACCTTGACTAATAGGTAGTTACCGTCACCGAGCTGATCCGAATCAATATAGTAGTAGAGCATTGGCAGGCCATAGAGCTTGTAGTAGTCGCGTAGGACAGCTATTATCCCGTATACTTTCTTTCCATCGCTATTGTTATAGCGGACAAGGTATGCTGGCTGTCCTAGGCTTATTATTGTTGCAGCTATTCTTGCTAGGTCGTGTATGCTTGAGACTCTTACAGGTACCAGTTTCTCGCTTTGTGGCTCAGACACGCCTAGCCCCCAGGAGGTAACGGGGAAGCAGTGATAATTAAGCACTAAATATCATTAGCTTTAAGAGGGCTTCGTGTCATAGCTGTGCCTATGGGGCTTGATTCCATGTATTACGTGGTCATAGTTGGTCCAGCTGGTAGTGGTAAGTCCCATCTCGTTGATGCCTTAGGGGACTGGATGGAGTTTAACCAGCTAAGTGTTGCTAGGGTAAACCTTGATCCTGCAGCGGAGTGGATACCTTACGAGCCAGAGGTTGATGTAAGAGACTACGTCAATACTCGAACAATTATGGAGAAGTATAAGCTTGGCCCTAATGGCGCCTTGGTAGCTTCTATAGATATGTTAACCGAGCACTTGGATAAGATAAGGGAGGAAATCGAGGCAACAAAAACGAACTATGTACTCATTGATACCCCTGGCCAGATGGAGCTATTCGCGTTTCGTGACACGGGGCCATATGTTCTCAGAGAAATAATCGGGGATAGCAGAGCCGTTGTTGTGTTTATTGTTGATGCAGTCTTCGCGTCAAATCCTAAGAGTCTTGCATCAAGCATATTCCTTGCAATGTCTACTAGGCTTAGACTGGGACTCCCACAAATTAATGCAGTAAGCAAGGCTGATCTCCTACAGCCGGAAAGAATGGAGGAAATAAACGAGGTTCTTAACAATCCGGACTCGCTTTACTCGGCACTCGTGTCAGCTGGGCTGGATCCGGGTCTCGCTGATGCTGCTGCACGGAGTCTTGAAGCCCTAATGCCAGAGGGAGGTACAGCGCCAGCTGTTATTCGCTTCGTATCCGCTGTCTCGGGATACGGTCTTGACGACCTCTATGCAGCCCTTCAACAAGTTCTAGCTGGAGGAGAGGACTTTTATACAGAGGAGCCTAACCCAAGGCTATAACTCCTCTAGGCACTCGATTACCCTCCCTACTACCTGGTGCGCTGACTCACCAAAGACGTATATCACCGGCTCGAGCCCATAACCACCTTTATCAGCTATGATATCCACGGATACATTATATGAATTAATTATTTCTTCTATATTTCTTAGCAATTCGTCAGGGCTGCTATGAGGGCCCGAGAAGAGAACTGTTAATCCTCTCTTTTTAAAGAAGTCTACACATTTATCGTTATACGCTATCACCATAGCTGCGCGCTTCCTAGGCCACTTCCTATGAACCATTAGAAGTATTTGTGCTGTATGCCTGCTTCCTCCATAGACAGGCGAGCCTATTGTAACTACTTGTTTTCCTGCCTTAATTATCCCGCCAGTAAGGCCTACAACATCCGAGACAGAGCTGGCACCATGCCTCGCTGCTACTATATTAGAGCCAACATTGGGTATAACCATGTATGCTTTTGGATGCTGCACAAACGTCTTTACAGCCTCCTCAACCTCTGCTACTACTATATCTTTTGACGGCGCAAAGGCTTGGCGACATATATCGCAGCTGAGCGGCAACCTAGGCTCTATTTCTCTATGAAACTTACAGAGGTCTCCGCGAGCCAATACCGAGTTTACATAGCTGGTAAATGCACTGTAGTACTCCAGTATACTACCTCTTTCAAGTAAAGCAGATAAGAGATCAATAATACTCCTCACCTCAACTATACTAAGACCATACTTTTCCAGCTCGCTGAATAAGCTTTCCTTGCTGCGTCTAAGATACTTGCTCACCATCGGCTGCGACACGCCCAATAAACGCGCTATTCTCTCTTGGCTAAATCCTCTAGATGTAAGCTTATGCGCAATAAGCGCCTTGATTACTGGCGCAATGTATTTTGTCACTAGCTCATGTGGCAGCAATGTAGCTCTCTCCTGCCCTTACCAATACTTATGGAACTGTATGTTACGTAGTTCATAAAAACATTACTCCTATTAGGCGTCTACTCCATGCCATAAATCATAATAGCCATAATAGTGAACATACCGAGACCGGTATTGAACCAATAGTGACTAAAAAGCTACACAACCCTTGTAAAGAACAAGGGGTTTTCCTTGAGTCGGGTTCTCGGCAGGAAGGACTTGGACGAATTAAAGGACTACATTATTAGTCTTTATTCAAAATTCATCCCAGTAAAAGCATTACCACCCGAGCTAGGAGGCGAGGGAGAGGCCAGAAGAGCAGAGATCCTAGAGAGGGAGTTAAGAGAGCTTGGGCTCGAGGTAGAGCGCGTAGATGCTCCTGATGACAGAGTCCCGGATGGCTATAGGCCGAATATAGTGGCCTTGCTAAGAGGGAGGCAAGGCAATAAGACTCTTTGGATAGTTGCTCACATGGATACTGTTCCTGAGGGCGACATATCTCTTTGGAAGTACCCACCATACAAGGTGACTATTGAGGGCGACTACATTTATGGCAGAGGAGTAGAGGACGATGGCCAGGCAATAGTACTTGCATTCGGTGTTGCAAAGTATCTAGTCGAAAAAGGAGAGAAGCCACGCATTAACCTAGGCATAGCATTTGTTAGTGATGAGGAGGTTGGAAGCCGTTATGGCCTCTTATATTTGTTAAAGAAGGATATTTTTACGAGGTATAGTGAAGAAAACTATTTCCTCGTCCCCGATGCCGGTAGCCCCGATGGCTCAAAGGTAATAGTTGCAGAGAAACACATACTTCACTTCAAGGTAGTAGTGAAGGGTAAACAAGCCCATGCGAGTATGCCTCATGCCGGGTTGAACGCGCATCGTCTTGGAATGATGCTTAACCTAGGTCTTGACGAGGTTCTTCATTCGATACTAAGAGAGCACGATGAGCTTTATGATCCTCCTGTGTCAACCTGCGAGCCCACCCGTAAAGAGGAGAACATAGGCAATATCAACACTATCCCTGGAACCGACACAGTTTACTGGGACTGTAGAATACTCCCAAAGAGAGACATTAAAGACGTAGTAGAGACTCTGAAGTCTTATGCCTATTACTTTAGCTCAAGGACTAGTGCAAAAGTAGAGATAGACATACTAGGCTACGATGATGCAGGCGAGCCAACAAGCCTAGATAATGTCTTTGTAAAGAACTTCCTAGCGTCAATAGAGGAAACTAGAGGCGTAAAACCAAAACCCATTGGAATCGGGGGAGGCACTGTTGCTCGATACTTACGGAAACATGGCTACCCAGCAATAGTATGGATGACTTGCGATGAAACCGCCCATCAACCTAATGAGTATACGAGGCTAAGCTATATACTGGCCGATATCGAGACCGTGCTCTACTACTTGTTAAGGAAGGCATAAACTTCTCTGCACAGAGTTGCAAGGAGGGGCATTCCCAATGCCAAGACCAAGGCTTAGTCTAGGAAAATACTTCACTATTCCTTACTCTGTGTTTGAGATGCTGATGCAGATGCGGGGGGCAATTGACCCTGATAGTGGCCAGATAGTCTGTCACTTCCTAGACCTAGGGGTAACAGTACTAGACACAGAGGGCGGCTCTATCCCATTCATAGTAATTGATGGCTGCTTATTCGCGACATTCGGCAAGGAGAACATCGAGATCATACTTGGTGCCGAAGCCGCTGTGGAGGTGGATAATATACGCGTCGATAGAGGAAAGATCTTGTTCGGTGATGTCGAGATCGATAATTACTGGGGCCCTATAGCGCTAGCCTTTGCTGCAGAGACAGGGGCCCCTATAAAAACCTATAAGCTGTACATAGACGTTGACGGCAAGGAAGCGCCGATTGCAGCGATACTGGTCGAGAACACCGACGCAGGCCCAATGCTTATACTCATACCCAGGAGCTGCGAGTACATAGAAGAAGGCGAGGAGAAGCCATTAACTCATCTCTAGCACTATTTCCCAGGGCACTCGTTGCACTCACATAGTGTTCGTAGAGCCTCTACCTCTACTGGGTGTAATCGAGGAGCAGTCACTATAAGACTATGAGGTGGCGGAGGAAACTCCTCTTCTAGTAGCGTGCCTGGCTTACCAGCCTTGCACTTGGCGTCGGGAAGACCTGCACGTGCAACACCGACTAGTATAGCGGATCCTATACGAGGCTCTACTTTTCTCTCAGCTGCTAGTTCGTCCTCGAGTCTTAGCAATATCTCTACGGCTTCGTTTATCGTCATAGCCCGGTTCTCGTCGAGGCGTAGGTCAAGCAACACAAGGCTGTGAAGATTCCTAGTCATGTTATCCCATATGGTTTCTACGACGCTAAACGGCTTGAAGGCCTCAGGGTATACAAGTGTTATAGGGCGACAAAACTTGTAGAACTGGAGCCCGGTAGCATCTATCACAGCCTGTATACCGGAGACGCCGGGGATCACCTCTACGTCAATACCTTTACTCGCAGCCTCAAGAACGAGAGAGACATGGGTCGTAGCAAACAAGGGATCTCCTGGAACTAGTAAAACCACGTTAAGCGCCTTAGCTTCCTCTATTATTCTATGAGACTCGTTTTCGAGAAGCCTCCTACTAGCATGAATTATCTCAGCACCAGGGGCATAGACCTCAATATTGCTTCTTTCAAGGCCGGGAGCTATGCTTGTATAAGTATCTATGTAGACCTTGTCGGCACGTTTCAGTAACTCTATGGCTTTAAGGCTCAAGTACTCTATCGAGGGGCCTGCACCTACAATGTATAGCGCCAAGCTGTGCCTACCCTGTTACGCCCTCTGTACCACCTGAGTAAAAATATGGAGAGCAACCAGGAGAACCTTGGTAGGAAGAGGATGCGTCCCCGTCTCTTAGACTTTGTAGAAAAAGAGAGGCCCATTCTACAAGTAGCTCTAGACTATACGAATCTCGAGGAAGCCCTGCGCCTTGCAACAGCGCTGCGTAGGGAGTTAGGCGAGCATACATGGATAGCGGAAGCTGGGACCCCACTGATAAAAGCCGAGGGTATGAGGTCTGTGAGATTGCTCCGTGCAAGCATTGACCCGGTACATGTGGTTGCCGACACGAAGACAGCTGATACAGGGGAGCTTGAAATAGGACTTGCAGCCGATGCCGGAGCAAGCGCAGCAACAGTGCTAGCATGTACTCTTAACGAAACCATAGAAGCAGCTATAAGAGAGGCCCATGGCAGGGGTATAGCATTAGCCGCTGACATGATAGCAGTAAAGAATATCGAGGAAAGGGCAGAGCAGCTAGAATCACTAGGTGTCGATATAATTGAGCTCCATATAGGCATAGATGCTCAAAGAGCCCTCGGAATGACCGCAGGAGACCTCATTGAGCTAGTCAGAAAGCTCTCAAAAAGACTCAAGCCCTACCTCGCAGTCGCTGGCGGAATAAAGAAGAATACTGCACCACAACTAGCTGAAGCAGGAGCAGACATAGTCATTGTGGGAGGCGCAATAACCAAGAGCACAGACCCCGTGGGAGCAGCAAGAGAGATCATCCACGCAATTAAGCGGAAACGACAATAAAGACTTAACCCGGTAACCCACGAGATTATTACCTATAAAATTGGAGCCCCTTTGGTGGGGCGGGCCCGTCGTCTAGCCTGGTTAGGACGCCGCCCTGACACGGCGGAGGTCCGGGGTTCAAATCCCCGCGGGCCCACCATTTACTAACTGGTTCTTAGGGAGCTCTGTCATTATCTACCATTAAATAGATTTGATAGATATTACTAAGAGATAATCCTTTGCCAAAACTCGTTAATACCTTCATGGCTTTATCCTCTTCCTGGGTAGAGCCCTCCTGTGCAGTAAGGTGTCTATACTTGGTTAGGGAAAGACTAGTTGAAGAGGAATATGATTACCTCAGTGTTTTAGAGAAAGTCATGGATAAGGGGATGCTTGAAAAGCTTCTAAGGATTAATGACCCGGAGCTGCATAGATGGGTAGCTGATATAGTGAGGGTTGCGCAGCCAAGATCTGTTTACTTGATTACGGGCAGCGAGGAGGACTTCGAATATGTGCGTCAAGCTGCTATAAGGAATCGCGAGGAGATACCGAGCAAGTATCCGAGGCACACTGTTCACTTCGATGGACCACACGATATTGCTAGGGATAGGAAGAATACGAGAATTCTCTATCCAGGCGGGAAGGAGATTCCATTTATAAACACCCTTGATAGGGAGACTGGGCTCAGGGAGATAAAGAGCATAATCCCAGGCATGATGAAAGGAAGGGAAATGTTTGTTGGATTCTATTGCTTTGGGCCGAAAC
>JALVHV010000067.1 GCA_027028845.1 Pyrodictiaceae archaeon
CAATTATAGATTCTTCACCAATATACATTACTATTCTAAGGAGAGAAGGCATAGATATTAAAAAAGTATTGACGCCAGCAGATCTCTGCAATATAGAGAAAATAGTGCTCAGGAGTATAGAGAAAATGTTTGGTCCCGTAAACCTTGATGATAGTCCTAGTGATGTTAATGCTCTAATATATAGTGCGGGACAGAATACTATTTGTCTTGGTACACGCTGTGGGAAGTGCATTATACATGTAAACGGACTTGACGTTAGCGAAGAAAGGATAACATTACGCATTGGCACGAAAAGCTATGAGCCAAGCCATGTATTTGGCTCGGAGGCTGTATTTGTTATTAACGATAACAGTGTATGCGAAGACAACATGTTTGAGAACCTAGAGCTATGCTACAATGACAAATGCGTGTCTATTACAGCTAAGTCTAAGACTCATATTGATGCACAACTTATATGTAAACCATTACGATTTAGTGATATAGACACAGTTATTGCTAAATGCAGAATTTTGGGCAGTGTGTCGCGCGTTATTAGGTATTCACCTTGTATTTTAGTGCTAGAAGATAATAATAGTATTAAAGTATACGTTAATAAAGAAAATAAATGTATAATTGGCCTAGTCACTCCACAGGGACACGTAATTAGGCAAAATATAGACTATGAGCAGCTAGCGGGATCACTAGTTAAAGAGGTTCCGCAGCTTATTTCGGTAAAACCCGTGGGGGTTCAGAACCATTCATTGCTCATCGGCTTTAGCTATGGGAGAAGCGGGATTATCCCAATAAGTATAAATGACGTGTTTATACCTGTTGAAGCCAATAATGTAGTTCTACGCCTCTCGGGGGATAATAATATTCGTATAGGTGACGGGACAAGTGTGCGCAGCATTAATATCAGGCTTCCACGAAGAGGCGCTATAGTTACTCGCCTAAATGATGGACTTTTAAGAATGGAGTGTGTTAGTGCACATTGTACTATGTTCTGTGGCAGTAATATATTATACGGAAACACTATCGATATTGATCCAATACAGGCTAGTATCCCGCAATGTGACGTCGTGGTTATGAGTAGAGGAACAACGCAGGTACAGAAAATAAGCCCCATCATCGAGGCAGTTAAACTTGGTGCCCTAATAGGACTAAGACTGCTCCAGGCTCTTTAACTGTTCAAGCACATAGCTTCTTATCTCATTAATGCTAGGAAGCTTTTCTACAATTCTCCCATTCTCCATATATTTCTTCATTAATAGATTTGCTGGAGAACCGTCGCTACAGAGTGGTGGCTTATCCTGGCTCCACGGCGTTACTATATCCTCTAACGGCTTGCATCGATAGAGCTTTTTCGCACCAGGTAGTTTCCCACGCTTTGATATCGGTACCCATTTCCCGCCTTTTTCTACCTCTACTATGTCCATGCTTATATCTATACTAGGTGGAAACGCTATTGAGGTACCCACGCCGAAAGCATCGACAACGTCTCGTAGCTCTCTTATCTTGTTCTCGTCAAGCCCCCCGCTCACAATAATTTTTACATGGTTATATCCATGTAGGTCAAGTGTCCATCGCACTTCTTCAACGATTTGTCTCATATTTCCTCGTCTACTACTCGGGGTATCAAGTCTCACAGCGGCAAGCCGTTTTCCTAGTACCTCAGCTGCTCGTAGCGCCTCGTATCTCTCATCGTAGAAGGTGTCAACTAGTGCTACACGTGCAACATCCTTCTCAACTATTTCGTCGAAAGCCTTCCAGGCCTCCACGGGGTCACCAAAGACTATTATTAGTGCATGGGGCATTGTGCCTTGTGGTTTGAGCCCAAGAAATTCCTCAGAAATAGTGCCGGAGACAGAGTCACATCCACCTATGTACGCTGCTCGATCAGCCATTGGTGCTATGGCTGGATGAAGTGCCCTAAGCCCGAAGAACAATACGGCCTTATCGCCAGCAGCTAGCTTCACTCTTGCTGCCTTAGTAGCTATGCTTGATTCATGGCGAAGCACGCCTAGGATTGGTGTCTCTAGTTCAGCGAAGTCACAGTATTTGCCCTCAATTATCATTAATGGTGTCTTTGGCCTAAATATGGTGCCCTCTGGTACAGCATAGACATTAACACTCCTACCGCTAAGTATGGCTAAGGCCTCCTCTAGGCCAACAAAAACACCCCATTCATATCCACGGGGTAGGCTATACACGTGCAGTTCAGCACGTACACGTACATCGCATAAGCCTTTTTCATGAAGAATCTTCCTTGTACGTACAAAGTATATATCGGTAACTTTTCCGCTCCTAATATCGTCCATAGATGCTACGTAGAGTCTGGGACCAGGGTTTGTCACATTTATTCACCCATAACCTCTACTATTACTCGCCTATGCGGCCTAGGTCCGTCCAGCTCTACAAGTAGTATCTCTTGCCATGTACCCCTAACTATTCTTCCCTCTCTTACTGGGAATATTCTTGAAGGACCAATGACTGCAGAGGCTAAGTGAGCGTGCGCATTATTATCTATACGGTTGTGTCTCCACTCATAATCTGGTTTGAAGACCTGCCTAATTAGCTCTATATAATCTGATACAATGTTTGGCTCGTACTCATTAGCTATAATAGCAGCAGTAGCATGAGGTACGAATACGAGACAGATACCATTCCTTATACCGCTCTCCTTCACGGCTTCCTCTACATAGCTAGTTATATTAATTACTTGGAAACGCTCAGACGTGCTTATGGTGAATTCTTTGAAGAACACTTTCAAGGCTCGATTATCCCGCGAGAAACTAGTACTAGGAGGCAAATTAAAGAGTGTAGTCCAGGACACTAGGCTAGGGAGAGAAAGGTGCAGCAAGAAATAAGCAGTATAAAGGAACTTGTTAATGAAAAAATCAAGATAATTGAAAAAGAGCTTGGCGACCCCCTAGTATATGCGGGAAAAGATGACTTCGACAAATTGCTCTCGAAGTACAAGGTGGTAGTCGTAGAGTTCTCAGCGCCTTGGTGTAATCCGTGTAAAGCCTATACGCCAGTGTTTAAGCGGGTTGCGCGCAAACTAGCTAACCCCGAGAAAGGCATCATATTTGTATACCTTGATACGGATCAGGCGCCAGAGATTGCTGATAGGTACTCCGTCGATAATATCCCAACGACCATAATATTCGTTAATGGACACGTAGCAGATGTAATAATGGGCGCAACCCAGGAATCGCGGTTGGAGGAACGAGTGCTTAACATAGTAAAAGAAGTAATAGAGAGAAGCTGATAGAAGTTAGTGTCGGTAAAGGGGGAGGTGCATCACCCCCTGGCTCGGGTCGGATTGGGGACAGCGAGTCCCCATGTAACTCCGAGACATCTTTTAGCAACAAGGCCCTTTATATTGCTAAGTTGTTATTCAGTTTGAATAACGCAAGTTGTCTCCGAGAAACTATGCTGAGGAGATGCCATATGGAGATCATTATACCTGTATTAGGCTTTAAGCCCCTCATCGGTGTTATTCATCTCCCCCCACTACCTGGCTCGCATCAAGGTTTCTCCGGGATAGAAAGATTAGTTGACTATGCCCTACGAGAGGCTGAGAAGTTAGAGCGCGCTGACTTTGACGCAGTAATACTCGAGAATTACTCAGACAACCCGTTTCCTAACGAACGTGTAAACGATGTAGCGCTAACAGCCATGAGTGTAATAGTCCGCGAAGTTGTCAAGAACTCAAACTTAAGAGTAGGGATAAGCTTGCTAAGAAATGCAGGATTACAAGCCCTAGCTATTGCCTACTCGTCAAGTGCTCATTTCATCAGAGTAAATGCATACTGCGAGACCCGAGTTGCCCCAGAAGGCATACTCCACCCCATAGCCTCACGGCTTGAGACCATAAGGCAGCAAATGGATCGCCATATATTAGTATTAGCCGACGTAGATGTAAAACATAGTGGTCCCCTAGGGACAAGAAACCTAGAGGAAGTAATACATGACTGTGTATCCCGAGGCCGCATGGACGCTATAATAGTAAGCGGGCATGCAACGTCACAGGCCCCAAGCCCGGGATACGTGGCGGCGATCAAGAAGCTCGCAGGCTTTAAGCCAGTTCTCATTGGAAGCGGGATAGGCATTAACAATGTAAGAGCTTACTGGAACATAGCTGACGGATTCATAGTCGGTACATCAATCAAAATAGGAAACGATACCAGGAAACCAATAGATCCGGCCAAGGCCAAGAAGCTCGCAGAAACAGTGAAAGAACTACGCCGTTCTAGTCTTCAACGGTTCGAGGAGCAACAATAAACCCATTCTCGACCCTAGCAGCATTATCTAACACTTTCTCCCTATTCGTTCTCGGAGGCTTTACCTCGTCGGGGCGAAGATAACTAGCCTCCTCTTGTGGATGATAAAGAGGCTCAAGCCCCTCGATATCAGCTTCAAGAAGCTT
>JALVHV010000068.1 GCA_027028845.1 Pyrodictiaceae archaeon
AGCACCGTGCTTTTATTACTAGACAGGTATGCTCCGACGCTCTTCTTCCAGGCAGCGTCAGCGAAGACAGCGACCCTGGTCAGCGCAACCGATAAGGAGACTGGCGCGCCCTCTTCTAATCGCTCCCTTGTCTTCTCTAGGCGCACCTCTTCGGCGGCATCTCTCCAAATACCCGGGTCCTCTAGTACCTCGCGTATAGTATCGATACTTAGTCTTGTTAGCTTCTCCGAGGCTTTTGCCTTCTCAGCGATTTCTCTAAGCTCCTTTAGTTTCTCAGAGAGTTCTAGCGGTAGGTTATAGTTCTCTATCTCGGCTATTGCTAGCTCCATGTCGCGAACACTAAGCCGGGCTTCGAACAATGACTGCAAGTTGAGGAGAGAGTGCGCTTCATCAACTACTATGACGAAATCGTTTAGTGTAAAGGGCTCGAACACGGTCTCGAATATATCCTCCCGGAACAGGTAAGGATAAGTAGCCACAACTATGTGAGCTGACGGCACTAATAGCTTGAGCGCAAAGAAGGGACATACACCCATATGGGCTAGGTCCTTGACTATTTCTCGTGGCGAGTCTTTGGAGGAAACAACTCGGCGCACATCATCCTCGTCTACCTCGGAGAGCGATGAGTAATAGGCACATTCTCCTCGGAGCCTTAGAAGCCTACAAGTGTTCCAGAAATCATCGATACCCAGGTTCTCCTCTTCTAGGAGGGGGCACATCCGCCTAGCGCTATAGAGGAAAGTATAATCCCTTAGCCCGAAGCGCTTAAGCTCTCGGATCACTGGCTGTATCTCGTTACGCGTCCGCACAACATAGATTACGCGCTCAGCTCCGGAATCAAGCAAGCCCTTGATTATGGTAGCTGTCTTGCCGAACCCCGTGGGTGCACGAAGCGCTACTACACGGCCCTTGCTAATAGCCTCGCTTATTAGCCTAGCTGCCTCGAGCTGGCCAGGCCTAGGCCTATCATAGGGAAACGCTATGTTTGGCGACTCCGCTTCCACTTACCAGTACCCCTAAACACTATACCCTCGGCACGCCTCACTATAACCCCGCGGTATAGGAAGCTAACTTGTCGCAGCGTAGCATAGTAGTCGAACTCGTTGAGGGCACTAATCCCGTCCATCGGGATATAGACGCGGTACCAGCGTAGAGCAGCACTAGCAGCAGTATGGAGAACACATATGTTAGCAACAGTCCCGACAACCACGACATCACGTATACCATGGACGCGTAGGAGGTCATCAAGCGGGGTACCGTAGAACCCATCGTACCTCGTCTTCTCAACCACTATCTCTCCGGGAAGCGGAGCTAGCTCATCAATTATCCTCCAGCCCCACGTACCCTTAACTACATGCTCACCCCAGATACCGAACTCGGGATCCCCAGGATAGTGAGTATCCTGTGTAAAGAGAGTCATTACCTGCTTCTCGCGCGCTCTTTCCAGGAGAAGCCTAATAGGCCCAATAGTCTCCTCGGCACTAGGTACGCGTAGCTTCCCACCAGGCTTCACGAAGTCATTCTGCATGTCAACTATTATAAGGGCAGACTTGTCAGCGTCAAGCTCTACTCTCTCCTTAACCGGTATCTCGGGTACTTCTACACGGATCCCTCCCAGAGAGCCCTCGGGCACCAGGATACTCACCTCTCACTTGGTTGCAGCGAATCTGTGCATCAATTATACGGTAGCCAGGAAGATTGCCCCAGGTAATAGCCTAGGAAGAGGAACTCTAAGGCTTATATCTTCCCAGCGCCTCCAAGCCCTCCCTATACGGGGTGCACTAGTTATGGGCGGGAAGCACGGCAAATACGCCTACGTGCTAAGAAACGATGGATGGTACGTAAAGGTTAGAGTACTTAAGAGCAGAAACGAGACCGACCCATCCCGCTACGTCGTGATTGGCCCCAAGAGGAGAGATGCTCCAGTAACCTACCCGGTTCTACGCGAAGACGAGGTACCCGAGGAGGTTAGAAAACAACTATACACTGTATAAGCTCCTCAACCCGCTGGTTCTAGTGGCCCGGATAGTAGGGATCGTAATTTATTGGCCTAGGTTTTTCTTATCCGGGTTACACGTTTTGTTCAGCAACCATTGCTCCATATAAAATGGGTGTTACGGGGCCTTGACTTATAGCGTGCTAGCCTATGACCCGCTCCTCGGCCAAGCCGGCATAGCGGTTGTCTCTGGCAGCGTGGCCGTCGGTGCCAGGGTTCCCTGGGCCCGTCACGGAGTCGGTGTCGTGGCTACACAGGCTTATACGAACCCAGCCCTAGGCCCAATGGTTCTCGAGCTGCTATCACAGTCCTATACTGCTGAGGAGGCTCTACGCCAGGCACTTGCTCGTGACCCGAGCCCTGCTCACCGCCAAGTAGCGGTTATTGATTATCGGGGAGACATAGCTGTACATGATGGTGACTGGACTCCGCAGTGGCATGGTTACCACCTCCACCCAAGCGAGCCAGTTGTGTGCATAGCTAACTTGGTCAAGGGGCCCTCGGTCTGCAGGAACGCCATAGATGCTTACAGCTCTTCGCGGGGAAGTCTCGCGGAGCGCCTACTAGCAGCAATAGAGGCTGCGCACCGGGCTGGTGGCGATAGGAGAGGTGATCGCTCAGCAGCACTCCTAGTGGTTGGGCAGACCGAGTATACACCATACTACGACAAGATAATTGACCTTCGAGTAGACTTCTCCGCGGAGCCCGTAAAGATGCTCAAGAAACTATACGTAGCGTACACCGAGGGCGTCTAATAAGCTATTTTATTCCTGTTCCTCGTCCCTCCCTCTGCCTCTGCAAGCATCCCTCGGCAATACCTCCAGTACCCTACAAGCAATACTTGTTGAACTGCACAGTGGGCACCGTATCTTCTCACGTAGTCTTATCACCTTGGCCCTCACGCCCTCTGCCTCCAAGCGCCTAGCGAGCCACTCCTCGTCAGCCCACTGGTCGGGGCCCAGGAGGACTATGTCCGGCCTAATCTCCCGAAGGGGCTCGAGGAAGTCAGTCTTGCTCCCAAGCCTTGCCTCATACACGTACCTTATCGCCGATACCACTTGTAGCCTCTGCTCCTCGGGCACAAAGGGTTCACGCCCCTTAATCTTCCTAACAGAGTCATCCCTCGCAACGATGACGTGGACCCTGCCAAGCCTCCAAGCCTCTCTGAGCAAGCCCACGTGGCCCGGATGAATAATATCAAAAGTCCCGGCAACAACTACTCTAGGCCTCTCCAAGAGCTCAGAGGGCCTTCTCCACTCGAACTCGGCTATACCAAGCCATCGCAGAGCATCAACAAGGCCCTCAGCATAAGCTATATCAGCTAACGCCGTGAAGTAGTCCCCCTTATCCAAGAAGTACTTGGCGTCCTCCACGTAGCGCGAAGCAAGGTCAAGCAATCGCCTAGCCCTTGCATCACTAAGGCTTCTCAACTTATCCACGACATACTCCACATTAGCTATATAGATCTCAACCCTCCTACGGGGATCAAGCCCTGATACATCAACCATCCCAGACCAACGCCCCAACCAAAGACCTTCATTCTAACGAGACCCGAGTATTTAGGAACTAGGCCCCACGGGTCCACTACTTACACTGAGCCAAGGCTCGCCAAGTAGTCCAGATCAGCCCACTCCGCTCCCTCCTCAGCCTCTCTCCAAGCCTCCTCCAAGACGCGGTAAAGACCCTCAATAGGCCTAGCTCCCTCCTCAACAATAACGCGGTAAAGACGGCGATAATGCTCCCTACGCTCCCATATATAGTGCTCAATAAGCCTCCTAGGCAAGGGCCTCAAAACACCTCGGCCGACACCAGGAGATCGCGGATCAAGATAAACCCTCTTACCCGACAAGTCCTCGACCAGCACTGGGTACAAGCGGCACCTCATAGGCCTAGCGGGATAGATAACACAGAGCTTCTCCCCCGAAGCCTTCTCAGCCAAAAACAAGCAACGCCCACGCTCATCGCCCCGCAGAAGCATATGAGGCACAATATCAGCTATAATGACCTTCACATAACCCCTAAGGAAACCTTTCCAACTAATTAAGAGAAAACGAGCCATACGAACAACATCAAAAACCGTGAGAGAGACGTTAGGGCCACCACTACAACAACGACCACAACGAGTACACCTAAACCTAAACAAATCACTAATACCGAGCTTAATCAATCGCTTAGTATAATCCTCGTACTCATCAAGCCCGGCATCAACCACTACCCATACCCATAAACGAAGCAACTAAGCAGCAAACAACCCTTAATAATAACACCAGGCAGCTCCCAAGGGCCGCAAGGGATTAAAACACCAAACCAGAGTAGAGACCACAATCACACGGAGCCGCCTAGCTAACAAGGCGCCGCCGTAGCTCAGCGGGCAGAGCGCCGGCCTTGTAAGCCGGTGGTCGCGGGTTCG
>JALVHV010000069.1 GCA_027028845.1 Pyrodictiaceae archaeon
CATCTTTTCCCGCATATACTAGGGGGTCGCCAAGCTCTTTTTCAATTATCTTGATTTTTTCATTAACAAGTTCCTTTATACTGCTTATTTCTTGCTGCACCTTTCTCTCCCTAGCCTAGTGTCCTGGGCTGTACTCTTTAATTTGCCTCCTAGTACTAGTTTCTCGCGGGATAATCGAGCCTTGAAAGTGTTCTTCAAGGAATTCACTATAAGCACGTCTGAGCGTTTCCAAGTAATTAATATAACTAGCTATGTAGAGGAAGCCGTGAAGGAGAGCGGTATAAGGAATGGTATCTGTCTCGTATTCGTACCCCATGCTACTGCTGCCATTATAGCTAATGAGTACGAGCCAAACATTGTATCAGATTATATAGAGCTAGTTAGGCAGGTCTTCAAGCCGGATTATGCGTGGAGACACAACCGTATAGATAATAATGCACACGCTCACCTGGCCTCTGCGATCATTGGTCCTTCAAGAATATTCCCAGTAAGAGAGGGAAGAATAGTTAGGGGTACATGGCAAGAGATACTACTCGTAGAGCTAGACGGGCCTAGGCCGCGTAGGCGAGTAATAGTGGAGGTTATGGGTGAATAAATGTGACAAACCCTGGTCCTAGGCTCTACGTAGCGTCTATGGACGATATTAGGAGCGGAAAAGTTACCGACATATACTTTGTGCGTACAAGGAAGATTCTTCAAGAAAAAGGCTTATGCGATGTACGTGTGCGTGCCGAACTACACGTATATAGCCTACCTCATGGATATGAATGGGGCGTTTTTGCCGGCCTAGAGGAAGCCTTAGCCATACTTAGCGGTAGGAATGTTAATGTCTACGCTGTACCAGAAGGCACCATATTTAGGCCAAAGACTCCCTTAATGATAATTGAGGGCAGGTATTGTGATTTCGCTGAACTAGAGACACCAATCCTGGGCGTGCTTCGCCACGAATCAAGCATAGCTACTAAAGCGGCAAGAGTGAAGCTAGCTGCCGGCGACAAGGCCGTATTGTTCTTCGGGCTTAGGGCACTACACCCGGCCATAGCACCGATGGCTGACCGAGCGGCATACATAGGTGGATGCGACTCCGTCTCCGGAACTCTTTCTGAGGAATTTCTTGGACTCAAACCCCGAGGCACGATGCCCCATGCACTAATAATAGTCTTTGGCGACCCCGTAGAGGCCTGGAAGGCTTTTGACGAGATAGTTGAGAAAGATGTTGCACGTGTAGCCCTAGTTGACACCTTCTACGATGAAAGATACGAAGCGCTACGAGCTGCTGAGACGCTAGGGAAACGGCTTGATGCAGTAAGACTTGATACACCCAGTAGTAGACGAGGAAATATGAGACAAATCGTTGAAGAAGTGCGATGGACACTTGACTTACATGGATATAACCATGTAAAAATTATTGTAAGCGGAGGACTTGACGAGGACAAGATAAGAGAGCTGCGAGACATTGTCGATGCTTTCGGTGTAGGTACCTCAATAGCGTTTCCACCTAGTATAGATATAAGCATGGATATAGTAGAGGTAAAAAGAGATGGAAAATGGATCCCAATCTCTAAGCGCGGGAAACTACCCGGCGCGAAAAAACTCTATCGATGCAAACCCTTAAGAGACTTCGTGACGCCGTGGAGCCAGGATACGCCACCACTCTGTAGCGACGGTTCTCAAGCAAAACTCTTAATGAAGAAATACATAGAGAATGGCAGAGTTGTAGAGAGACTTCCTAGCATAAATGAGATAAGGAGCTATGTGCTTGAACAGTTAAAGACTCTGAAGCAATCTTAGTCCCACCAGGGTGCCATGCTTTACCGCTTCGATAACGGGGCTTATTTTCTTCACCTCCGTAACCCCTCTGCTAATAATCACAACATTACAGTATGGACTTCTAGTCTGTATAGGATCAACATCGATAACGCTTCCAGACAATATGTTATTGCCACAAAACATAGTACAATACGCATCAACACACTCTATTCTTAGAAGTCTACCATTTAGACGGGCGACTATACTACCTCTTCGTGGAAGCTCGATATTAACGCTGCGCACATTTCTTCCATCGCCCACACGAATATTATTATTCCCTGAAAGACGCAGAACTATGCTATTGGCTTCAACGAGGGTAAATACATCATTTATACTTATCGGGATAAGCCCACTTTTCTCATAACTAAAGCCTATAAGTAATGAATAGCCATGAATCCCTACAGGCTTTACCGAAGTGAGCCGCGGAACCACTCTAGCTAGTTTTTCTGCTAACCGATTATAGCTTACATATTGTCTAATTACATATCCTTGTGGAGTAACTAGGCCAATTATACATTTATTTTCTTTATTAACATATACTCTAATATTATTATCTTTTGATACTAAAGTACAAGGTGAATACTTAACAATACGCAATACTTTACCCTTAATCTTGCATTTAGCAATGATCACATCTATATCACTAAACCGTAATGGCTCGCATATGAGTTGTGTATCCATATACCTTTTAGACCTAGATGTAATAGGTATACATTTATCCTCATAGCATAGCTCTAGATCATCAGTGTCTTCACATAGGTCATCATTAACAACAAATATTGCCTCCGAGTCAAACACATAGCTAGGTTCATAACTCTTCGTGTTGATGCGTAGCACTATCCTTTCTTCATTAGCGTCCAGCCCATTTACATGTATAATACACTTTCCGCAGTACGTGCCAAGACAAATGATATTCTGCCCAGAGCTATATATTAGAGCATGAGCACTGCTAGGACCATCATTAATATCTAAAGAACCAAATAGCTTCTCTATGCTTCTAAGCACTATTTTCTCTATGCCACGGAGACTTGCTGATGCCATTACTTTTTTAATATTTATACCATTTTTCCTCGAAATAGTAATATATATCGGCGAAGGAGCTATAATAGCTGCCACGAAGTACCTCTTATTATCATTCTCTACAAATGATAAAATATATGGATTAACTATATTAAAATTATTAGTATAACTAAATATATCAACAAATATTTTTCCAGCATAAAATGGATAAAATGTGCCATTAATAGGTTCGAAATCACAAAGAACTAGAGAAGACCCATGTATATCACGTATACTTACGACACTATCACAGCTAGCAAGGGGCTCAACACCACTAGTACGGGATAAGGAGAATAATATTTTACTCGATTTACTATATAGCATAACAGAGCTGGGGCCACGCGATAAATCAATACCGAGTGGCTCGATTTCTTCCGTTAACGCTACATCAACAAGCCCCGTACGCGGTGAGAGAATTCTCGCATAATCCTTAAAAACTAGGAGGAGAACACCACCGTGAAACATTATTCGCCGAGGTTTCTCACTGGCTATCCGAGCTGATGTAAAACCGCTTAGATCATCTATTATAGCATAATATTCTCGCCCTCTTCTATATATTAACGCTACTGAGTCAAAATAGTCAAAAACGCTAACCACTCTAACGTTATCAAAAGACTCACATAGACAATTATCTCTCCAACAGAGCCTTAAGAAGCCACCAAACCTCGAAGACTTAACATAGTAAACCGCGCTAGGTCCCCTAATCCGCCAGCTGGCCTCCCGACACTTAGGTAACTGCGCCATAGACCCATTTAGAGGGACGACTTGTGCTACTTTACCCTTAGATAAAAGTTCCACAAACAATTTATTCTTATAGAAGAAGACCTTATATGATTCAATATCATCATTTACTACTTCTACGCTACTGAGCTTGAATGGTAACTCAAATTTCATGATTTTTTGCCTAACTATCAAGTGCCCCGAGTTTGTTTGGTAATGCTGAGAGTGTAGGAGAGACAATCGAACCTAAGCAACTATTAGGGAATAGAAAAGTAGTGGCGGGGGCCCGCGGTTTGCGGGCTCTTGGTAGCGGGGGGTGGATTTGAACCACCGACCTCGGGGTTATGAGCCCCGCGGGCTACCAGGCTACCCTACCCCGCTAGGCTACCCCGCCATCCACCATGTGTTAAAGAGTACACATCTGAGACCTCCTCTATATACCTTACGCCTTGGCAGACTATTTACCAAGGAATTTATAATAACATGAAAAACGACGTTTTAAGATAAGAATAGCGGGCATTATTAATCACTGCCAATATGGTATGAAGCGTATTGGGGGGATGACTTAACCTCCCCGCAGCAAACTGATCATATGGTGCTGAAAGGGTGAGCTGGAAGGACCCCCAGACGCGCAGGGACATCGTATACTTATTGGCCATGCTCGTGCCGATTGGCTATACTGTTACGTACTCCGTACTAGCAAGGCTTAGTGGTACTTCTCCTAGAGCCATAGGTACCTATATGCGCCAAAACAGAGACTTAGTAGTGGTACCTTGTCATCGGGTTGTATCTCTACGAGGACTAGGGGGGTATAGCAGAGGAATAGAATTTAAGAAGCGCCTACTACGCATAGAGGGAGCACTCGAGAACTCCTCGCTTAAACGTATTAGCAGCGTCGAGAAATTCTGGGAAATAGTTGAAAAGAACGGGGAACCTATAGATGTTGATGATCCCTAGGTAGTTTTTGTGCTCAGTCCACAGGGAATTCATCACGTGTTTCCTTCAGCTAGGTGTTGGCTCAGCACCCGCAATGATGAAGACCTTTGGGCCCGAAATATGAGGCTTGCCCAATGGCGGAGCGCTGAGCAGCCAGGAGTAATGGGGTCGGTCCTGGCCACTCTATTCATCCCTATACGAGGTCATCTAAAGGGTGTGCTCCTCAACCCCTCTTATTTTACAGGGAAAGAGCAAGTTTTTCTTAGTAGCTGGTAGGACTTAAGTACACGACTCAATACACTTCCTATGTGCTACCAGGATGCACTAGTAAAACCCGTAGTAAGGGGTAGGGATTGCAGCAGTTATTAGCCCGGCTCTGTTAACACGTGTACAAGAGAGTAGGGGGATAGGTGCTTGCAGCAAATAAGCCTGAGAACTGTTAGGGGTAAACGCTGGAGATTCCGGATAGATGACTTCCCTGAGCCGTATAGGACTCTATACAAGATCCTAGAGAAGCAAGGCTACATAATAATTGGGAGGCATAGTGCCTATAAGAAGTGCCACTGGACACATGCAGCCATAGTTGAGGAACGCTTTTGCTATAAGTGTAAGTTCTATGGCATTGCCAGCCACCAGTGTATACAGATGACACCAGCTGCTCTCTGGTGCTGGAATGCATGTCTGCACTGTTGGCGTTTGAGACCAACTGATACGCTTAAGTTTGATGAAACAAAGCTACCATGGATAGATGACCCCGAACTCATTGTTGAGGGGAGTATCGAGGCCCATAGAGAATCAGTTATGGGGTATCTTGGCCACCCACGCCTCGATGACAGGATGCGTAAAAGAATAGAAGAAGCAATGAATCCGCGACATGCCGCAATTAGCCTTACGGGTGAACCCGCTCTATATCCGCGCCTAGGCGAACTCATCGAGGAATACCATAGACGTGGAATAACAACGTTTCTCGTCACGCGGGGAGTAAGGCCCGATGTTCTAGCCAACTTAGAGGAGGAGCCAACACAGCTATATATAAGCATAGAGGCCTGGAATAAGGATAGCTATAATAAGTTTAACAGACCGCTAGTACCGCGGGCATGGGAGCTTACCTGGAAAACACTAGAACTTTTACCAAGCTTTTCAAGCCCAACAGTGATAAGATTCACTCTTGTGAGGAGCTTCAATATCCACGATCAAGCACTTAAAGCCTGGGCAAAAATGGTAGAGGTATCCCAGCCAACATATATTGAGCTGAAGTCCTATATGTACGTTGGTGCGTCTAGGCAAAGGCTCAGAAAGGAGGATATGCTAAAACATTTAGAGGTACTACGCATAGCCAAGAAATTCGCAGACATGACTGGATACAAGATCGTATCGCAGCAAATAGAGAGCAGAGTAGTCCTACTATCTAGACTTGATAAACCAATTCGCGTCGGCGAAGGATGCCCTAAGGGATGGATTAAGGAGAAAGAGCGACTAGAAGCCATGCTCGAGGAGCTCGAGAAGCATTCCGAGCTGGAAGGCTTAGAGTACAAGATGGTTGAAGAAAGTAAGATCTAGGATTCTTCCTTCTTTTTTCTAAGCCCGTATCTCTGTATTATCTCATATAGCCTCTTAGCCTTCATAGTGTATAGCCTTATCCGGGTGCCCTTAGGCTCTATTATCTCCACGTAGCCTTTAGCCTCATTTACCTCTACTCTTGTACCTTCCGGCAAAGGAAAGCCAATAATCCTCCCAAGTGATCCCTTAAGCAGTATACCTTTATCTGTCACAACAAATCCCTTGGGAACCATTGGCGCAATGGGCTTATCTCCAACACCGCCACGTCTCTGTATTAGGAAGCTTATTACTGTCATTAGCTCGAAGAGCGAGAGCCATATGATAAACCCGGCAACAGTATCACTGGGAGCACCAATACTCTTAAGGAACTCAACGAGGCTCTTGTAATAGTACCTTACGGCATAGAATAAAGGAATATAGAGAAATAACACGGCAAAGGATATCATCGATATCTTCATCTGCTTAGAGTATAGAGCAAGAAGCTCCTCATCCTCCATCGCCAGCTGGAGCGCGTTCTCCTCGCGTAGTAACTGTCTAGCTCTCTCAATATCGGCTCTCGTAACCCCTGTTTTAACGCCACCACGCGCACTATATGCACTTAAACCCATCATTAAGCCTAGATAGATTAGGAAGAGAAGCCACACATACCTCGGAAACGCTACGAAAGCATAAGCGAGTACCACTATGTAAACCTGGCTTATAAGCATCATAGTGCGTCTTGATAACACGCTACTAGACCCCCTAGAACCAGGGCTGTATAAGGCACCCTATAAAATTAGACCCACCTGGAACTAGAACAAAGCAATGATGACAGAGAGGGAGCAGAGCAACCCATAACGCGATGAAGATCATGGCTGAGCGCTGAGCTCTGCTAAGCCTCGGTGTGGACGGGCACTATCATTGCCCCATATAGGGGCTGTACTAGGCCTGCGTGTAACCTCATCGGCTCCAAGTAGAGATTAGCATAGCGTCCCGGGAATCCTTAAATAAACCGCTACTCATACTTAACCGGAAACTCTATACATGGGATAACGCGCCGCCGTAGCTCAGCGGGCAGAGCACCGGCCTCGTAAGCATCCCGCTGCTGTCCGCGGGTTCCGAGGGAGCCGGGGGTCCCGGGTTCAAATCCCGGCGGCGGCTCCACACCTGCGGGCCTTCTACCCCATTCTCCTAACAAGCACTTTTATAGGGAGAATCACAACACGCTTCTCGAGAAAAACTTTTGCCTAAATGTTTAGACAACGAGGGGGCTCTGCTACCCCGGAGAGAGACATCCCCCTAGGGGGTTCCTTTGGCATGACTCTCTTCATTGCCCCTAGTAGCTTCAGAGACTACATGGTCGCGCTTTGCTTCGTTTCAGGTAGTTTCTCGGCGCACCTGGTGCTATAGTTTTAGCGGATGCCCCTAGGAATAGTAGAGCGAGGAGGACAAAGAGTGATGCTACCCTGGGCACCAAGTGCTAATAAGAAAGACAGGGAGTACATGCTAAAGACTATTGGTGTTAGCGATGCCTTAGAACTCTATAGCGATGTGCCATCCAAGGCTTTGCTCAAGAAACCACCCAGGGTTGGTTTTGGAAGAATTCTATCCGAATGGGAGCTCAGAAGAATCGTTAACAATATTCTTGACAAGAACAGGTACTTTACTTCACCACCGCCCTTTCTAGGCGGGGGCATTTGTTTCCACTATGTACCCGCTGTTATAGATTCGATAATTTCGCGTAATGAGTTCTACACCGCCTATACTCCTTACCAGCCTGAAATAAATCAGGGCCTTCTACAGGCCTTCTTCGAGTATCAGAGTCTCATGGCTGATCTTCTCGAGATGGACGTAGTTAACGTGTCTATGTACGACTGGAGCACGGCAGCAGCCGAGGCAATGCTTGCTGCTTTACGCGTTACGCGTAGAAAGAAAGTTCTTGTAGCCAACAATGTTCATCCCGAGCACCTAGAGGTTATCAAGACATGGCTACTGGGCAAGAGCGTAGAGATAAGAACCATAGGCTTTAACGAGGAGACAGGCACCATCAAGCTAGATGAGCTAGAGAGAAATATAGATAATGATACCGCTGCAGTTTACATCGAGTCACCTAACTACTTTGGAGTACTTGAACAAGGGCTGGAAGCTATAGCGGATATAGCACATAAGCACGGAGCGCTCTTTGTTGTAGGAGTTGAGCCGCTGAGTCTCGGTCTTATACGGCCACCTGGGAGCTATGGAGCCGACATAGTTGTTGGTGATGCACAGCCTCTGGGTATAGGGCTAAACTACGGCGGACCCTTACTCGGCATCTATGCTACTAGGTGGGATAGGAAACTCGTAAGACAGATGCCTGGCAGGCTTATCGGCCTAACAAAAACGGTTGATGGAGAGGAACAAGGCTTTGTAATGATACTACAGACCAGGGAACAGCACATACGTAGAGAGAAAGCAACCTCGAACATAACGAGCAACGAGGCACTACTCGCTGTAGCTGCAGCAGCATTCCTCACACTCCTGGGCGGAAAAGGGCTAAGGGAATTAGCGAGAACTATATGGATCCGAAGCCACTATGCAGCTAAGAAGCTACGAGGTATCGGGATAGAGGCACCACGTTTTAGCTCCGAGTTTTTCAAGGAATTTGTTGCAAGGTTCCCCAAGCCATATAATGAGATACACAAACACCTACGCTCAAAGAACATAATGGGTGGTCTCTACCTAGGCGATAAGCCACCACTCTATGACAAGCATTCAGCGCTCTTCTGCGTAACGGAGGCACACAGCAAGAAGGACATTGATCTCCTTGTTACAGCCATAGGTGAGGCGCTATGACTGGGCTGAGAAAGGGATGGAGACAAGCCAAGTGGGAGGAACCACTAGTATATGATATAGGTGATCCGGAGAGAACTGGTTACATAATACCCTTCAAGGACGAAGAAGGGGAAATGCTTAGAGAACTCGGCTCCGAGCCCGAGGAGGCGCTCAAAGAGAAGGGATTACTGCGAGAGGAAGCACCACCGCTACCGGGTATGAGCGAGGTTGAGGTTGTGCGCCATTTTACTCGGTTAAGCCAAATGAGCTACGGAGTCGATGTTGGCCCTGTCCCGCTCGGCTCGTGCACAATGAAGTATAATCCCAAGATTAACGAGGCTATAGCAAGAGATCCTCGCATAGCATATCTTCACCCATACCAGGACGAGGATACTGTCCAAGGGCTACTAGAGATGCTATACCTTCTCGAGAAGTGGCTCGCTGAGCTAACCGGGATGGATAGGTGCAGCCTACAACTCCCAGCAGGCGCTGCTGGCGAGCTGACAGGCGCACTCATGATTAGAAAGTATTTCAGCGATCAAGGCGAGAACCGCGACGAGATGCTCATACCTGACTCGGCACACGGCACCAACCCAGCTAGCGCAGCCATGGCTGGGTTCAAGGTAATAAGGATACCATCGACTCAGAGCGGAACAGTTGATCTCGAGGCCGTAGAAGCTGTACTAGGTCCTCGTGTCGCCGGGATGATGCTAACAAACCCCAATACCCTTGGTATATTCGAGGATAAAATACTAGAGCTGGCCGACATGCTTCACTCTAATAACTCGCTACTATACTATGATGGGGCAAACCTCAATGGTATAATGGGGCTGGTAAGGCCAGGCGACATGGGCTTCGACATAGTTCACCTAAACCTACATAAGACATTCTCAACACCCCATGGCGGGGGAGGCCCTGGAGCTGGCGTCGTATGTGCCAAGGGTCCTCTTGTTGATTATCTGCCGAGACCGCTAGTAGAGAAGAAAGGCGATAAATACTACTGGGATTATAGATGCGAAAAATGTATTGGTAGAATGAGAGCCTATTACGGTAATATAGTGCCTCTTGTAAAGGCGTTCCTCTACATAGCCTCACTAGGCGGAGAAGGGCTAAGAGAAACAGCTATACAGAGCGTAATAAACACGAACTACTTTATAGCATTAATGAGAGGGACCAAAGGCTACGAGCTGCCATATGATCCTACGAGGCCTAGGAAGCACGAGGTCGTTATATCAGCCAAGCCACTAGAGAGGGAGACAGGAGTAAGAGCACTCGATGTAGCCAAAGCATTACTGGACACAGGCCTGCACGCCCCTACGATATACTTTCCGTTAATTGTTGACGAAGCACTCATGATAGAATTTACTGAGTCGGAGCCCCGCCGCGAAATAGAGAGATACGCTAATGCCCTAAAGAAAATCGCTGAAAAAGCCTACAAGAACCCTGAGGAAGTCAAGAAGACACCAAGAAACACGGCAGTAACTAGGCTTGACGACGTAGCCGCTAACCATCCTAGAAGCGTTACACCGACATATAGGGTGCTACTTAGGAGGCTCAGAGGCGAGAAGCTAATCCTCTAGAAGAACTTCTTCACCATATATCGTTTTTATAAGTTTTATTACATACCTAGAATATTTATCAATAATATCCTTAGGAACCTGGCGTGCCTTCGGGCACAAAGGGTCAACGATGACTCCTTCACCAGGAACATATACTAGGGGATACAACCTACATCCAAGAGGCCTATATGGATAAATCTTGCACCTACCAGTACGAGGATCTAGGAAAACGCAGTGTCCGTTCACGTTACGTAGCCGGGGTATCCCGTTTTCATCTACTTGGACGAAGTAGCTACGGGAATACCCTAGCTTCTCAATACGCTCTATGTCTTCCTTTGTTAGCGGCATCTCAGTGTTATAGCAGCACTTAGCACAATACTTTCCTCCAGGTAGTCTGCAGTCAATACTGACCGAGATGTGATCGCTAAAACCTGGTGAAGAATACCCGCGGTTTTTCTTGCGATAATCTTTTCTCGATCTCCTCTCGTGGAGGTGCACTCTGGGCACCACGCTTCATTATTTTAAGCCCAGCAGCTATGCTAGCAGCCCGTAGCGCTTCTGATATGTTCTTACTTTCTGCTATATACGAGTTAAGTACGGATATGAAAACGTCGCCTGCCCCAGTTGTGTCTACGACCCTGCCCTCGGTATAGGCCTCGACAAAGTAGTAGCCTTCTCTAGTAACGAGTACAGCGCCTTGAGCTCCCTTCTTAAGCAAAATGTAGGTAAGCCTTCCTCTAAGCTTTTGAGCAAGTTCCTCTGGCTCGGATGAACCAAATATTAGGTTTGCTTCTACACGGTTCACAGCAATTAGGTCTACTAAGTTTGTTGCCTCGTTTAACAGTTTACTCCCATATTGCCGGGCTATGCGGCCCCCAGGATCATAGCTAATAAAGGATGAACTAATGCTTCTGGTAGCGCGCTTTACTATCTCGGGTTCACGGCTTGCTATATGTAGAATATCTGCCTCCGTACTTGCCTCGTCTCCTCTGAGCAATAGATTAGCACCACGCATAGTAGCCATTGCCCGCTCACCGTTCTGCGAAACCAGGATAACTACTATACCCGGTTGCTTATCCCTATGGATAACGACATAGTCTGTTTTTACTCCGCTCTCTTCTAGCGCCTCTAGGAGAAAGGCTCCAAGCCCTTGTAGTCCCAGGTGTCCTACCAAGTAGGCCTCGTGGCCAAGCCGTGCAGCTGCCACTGCATAGTTTGCCGCCGCGCCGCCGGGCCCCATGTATAGCTCTAGTGCCGTAGCGTCTTCATCGGGTCCCGGTATGTGGTCAACAACTACGTAGATGTCGAGATTAATGTTGCCTATTGCAATATGCCTCTTCATAGCTACTCACACATATGTGGTGCACAGGTACGATGTAGTAAAGTGTTTAGAAATTTATTATTTGTCTGTGACGCGGCTATTTTAGCCCAGAGGGGCAGGCTATGGCGAAGTGGATTGTAGCATCCGCGTGGCCCTACGTTAACAACGTCCCACACCTAGGCAACCTAATAGGCTCTATATTATCCGCTGACGTTTTCGCTAGGTACCTTAGGCTAAAAGGCGAGGACGTTATCTTTGTTAGTGGTAGCGATGAACACGGAACACCCATAGAGATAGAGGCTATTAAGAGAGGTGTTCATCCCAAGCAGCTTACTGACCAAGCGCACGAATATATAACAGCTCTTTTCAGAGAATATGGTATTAGCTTTGACAACTATACCCGCACCGAGAGCGACGTGCATAAAGAATTCGTTAAAGAATTCATGATGAAGCTCTACAATAATGGCTATATCTTTACGCAGGACGATATTCTCCCCTATTGCCCACGTGACAAGATGTTCTTACCTGACCGCTTTGTTGTCGGAACCTGTCCCTATTGCGGTTACCCTAACGCGCATGGAGATCAATGCGACAATTGTGGAAGACTCCTACACCCAACAGAACTAATAAACCCTAGGTGCGCCATATGCGGAGGACCCGTGGAGTTCCGGAAGAGCAAACACTGGTTCT
>JALVHV010000070.1 GCA_027028845.1 Pyrodictiaceae archaeon
GTGAGTTAAAGTTAAATAGCTATGCTGGCTGGAGACTCTAGCCTAGAGTATAGTTGCTCTGTGGACTCAGTTGTTAATCTATTAGCTCTAGCTCTCTATTACTTTACCTAATTTGATCTAATTCCGAATATTGAAAAACTTATAGCTATAGGCTATATGATTTAAAATATTGTTATCATGATAAACGTTAGTATTAATTTATTCCCTTGTTATACAAGTGTTCTTGTAGCTTAACCCCACTATAATGTAGAGGGAAAGTAATAGGTAAAGTTTAAAAGGTACGAGAGCGAGTGAAGAAGATGACGGAGGGATGGTTTCTTGAGCCGAACCGGCCTTATCGTAACAACTATTGTCATTATCCTCATTATAGCCGGTGTAGCAGCCTATTATGCATACAAGGGTGGCGGTAAAACAACTACAACAGCGCCAACAACGCCGACTGGGGCTCAGACTACTACGGCGGCTACTACATCACCGGTAACTTCTCCACTAACTACCACGACTTCCCCCGCAGCAACCACAACAATGACATCACCTATCACAACCACGACAGTGATATCGGGTACCGCGCAGGGCCTGCCAAAGGAGATCCCAATAGGCCTTGCAATAGCTGTTAGCGGCGGCTACGCAGTTGATGGGCCCAGGAGGCTTAAGGGTGCACTCCTAGCGATAGAGGAGATGAACCAGCTCCTAGAGAAGGCAGGCGCCCCGTTCAGATTCAAGCCAATACACGAGGACACTAAGGCCAACCCACAAGAGGCTGTTAACGTTATTAAGCGATTCATATCCCAGGGCATACAAGTAATCATTGGCCCGCTCTCCACCAGCGAGACGGCAGCAGTAATGCCAATAGTTAACAAGGCACATGTAGTAGTGATAAGCCCGAGCAGCACTGGTAAGGCAGCAGCCTTCCCGAACGACTATGTATTCAGAATGCCGCCTCCAGACACAGCTCAAGGACCGGCTCTAGCAAGGCTCATACACCAGCTGGGCTACACGAAGCTAGTCATAATCGCTAGGAACGATGACTACGGTAGGGGCCTCGCAACGCTTGTGAAGGATACCTTCCAGAAGCTAGGCGGCAAGGTAAGCATGATACTCTACCATCCAGAGAAGCCGGACCTGAGCCAGGAGGTAAACAGTCTAGCAACTGAGGTATCAAAGTTCGGCGCTGACAAACACACAGCAGTACTCATAATAGCTTTCGACAACGACGGTCGCCAGATACTCGAGAAAGCCTCACAGATAGACGTGCTCGGCAAGGTACAGTGGTTCGGCCCAGACTCAATGGCCAGAAAGACGTTCCTAGAATCACCAAAGATAGCTGAGTTCCTGGCAAAGGTCCATATACTAATAACGAGCCCAGCTATACCCAAGAACCCCGTGACAAAGCACTTCGAGGAGGCATACCAGAAGAAGTACGGCGAGAAGCCAACACCCTACGCCTACTACGCCTACGACGCTGCCTGGCTAGCCATGCTAAGCGTGCTAGTCGCTGGCAAGTATGATGGCCAGGCTATTAAGACAGTGCTACCCGTGGTAGCGTTCCACTTCATGGGCGCAACAGGCCACAAGATGCTTGATAAGAACGGCGACGCAGCAATAGCAGACTACGCAATATCAACTGTAGTCAAGACGCCAAGCGGCTACGCCTTCAAGCAGATAGGTGTACTCAAGGGATCAACAGGGAAAGTTGAGTGGATAAAGAGCTAGTCACTTCTTTGCGAAGAAGGGGCTTGACCAGGGTTGCCCCGAATTCCCTCGTTTTTTACAACGATTTCTTCTCCGTTTTTACAACGCTTACCCAGCTATTACTACGCATATACTCTGCTGCGGAGAGCTACCTCATGCTTACCAGTATGTAGCGAGGTGAGCCCCGTTGCCAAAAACAGTCGCGTTACGTACTAAGAATCTCAGGAAATACTTTGGCGGAATAAAGGCCCTTGATGGAGTAAGCATAGAGATAAAGGAGGGCGAGTTCGTAGGCCTCATAGGCCCCAATGGTAGCGGTAAGACCACACTCTTCAACGTCATATCTGGTGTCTACAAACCAGATGCAGGCAAGGTATACTTCTACGGCAAGGACGTGACCGGTTATCCTCCCCACAAGCTCTTCCAGCTCGGCCTCGTCCGCAGCTTCCAGATCCCACGCCTCTGGCTAAACATGACAGTAGTTGAAAACGCGGCTACGGCCTCCAGGGAGCGACCCGGCTCCGATCCAATATCCTCGGTGCTTAGGAGAAGGGCATGGATACAATGGGAGAGCGATGAGAAGAACGGCCTCGCGGGCAAAGTGTTTAGCACGCTTGAGAAGCTCTCATTGACAAGGGTCATCCTTAACCCCGCTCATAGCATAAGCGGTGGCCAAATGAAGCTAACAGATATATCGAGAGCACTCGTGGGCAAGGCCCGCCTCCTATTACTCGACGAGCCCACAGCTGGTGTGGCCCCCGGCCTCTCCCGGGACATATTCAAGGTTCTTGAGAGACTTAACAAGGAGGGTCTCACAATCTTCGTTATAGAGCACAGACTCGAGGTTCTCTTTGATCACGTAGAGCGAGTAATAGTTATGCACGAAGGCCGGGTCCTCACCGAGGGCACACCAGAGGAGGTGGTTAGCGACCCAAGAGTACTCGATGCATACCTAGGAGAGGCCTGAGGTGATCTGGATGAATACGCGAATGCTTGAGACAAGGAGGCTAAGCGGTGGATACACAGATGTGCCGATAGTGCATGAAGTAGATGTCCATGTTGATAAGGGAGAGATAGTGGCGCTAGTAGGGCCTAACGGTGCTGGGAAGAGCACATTGCTAAAAACTATATATGGTGTTGCAAAAGTCTTCGGAGGCCAAGTAATCTTTGAGTCCAGGGATGTAACTAAGCTGCCTCCGGAGAAAAAGACGATGATTGGTATGGGGTTTGTGCCGCAAACGGATAACGTGTTCCCCGACCTAACAGTTGAAGAGAACCTGGAGATGGGGGCCTACCTTATCGAGGACGAGAACAAGATAAGGGAAGCCATGGAGATAGTATTCAATATATTCCCGGCCCTCAAGGGACTACGCAACGTCCTCGCGGGCTCGCTTAGCGGTGGCCAGCAGCGCATGGTCGCGGTTGGCAGGGCCCTCATGACTAGGCCAAAGATACTCTTACTCGACGAGCCCACGGCGGGTCTTGCCCCTAAGATAGCTATTGAGCTACTCAAGGTCCTCAAGAAGATACGCGAGGAAGCAGGTGTTTCCATACTTATTGTTGAGCAGCATGCTCGTAGAGCTCTTGAGCTCTCTGATCGCGGCTACGTACTCGTTTATGGGAAAGTCGTGCTCGAGGGTACTGGTGAGGAAATACTCTCGCACCCAGACCTGCAGAGGCTCTTCCTCGGCGTCCAAAAACCAGCTAAGGCAGGGTGATGCCTCATGACCAATACCTTCCTATATGGCTCCATAGGCGCGATACTTGATGGCCTACTCGTTGGTAGCCTATACGGCTTAATGGGCCTAGGCCTAACGCTTATCTACCGGGTCACAAAGATACCTAACTTTGCCTATGCCGAGTACATCACATATGGTGGTTACGCGGCGGCTGCTGCGGCTGGTTTAGCAGCTGGTGCTAGTGGCGCGGCGATTGGCGCCTTAGCAGCTGTTGTCGCAGCCGCTATTGTTGCTCTGCTTAGTGACGAGCTAGGCTTCAAGCCTCTTTGGAGAAAAGGTGCAAGCCCGCTCCACCTACTCGTAGCCTCGATAGGTATCGGTCTCGTTCTTCGCTATAGCCTACTCGGCACGGTAGTGTTGTTCTTTAGCACCAAGTATCTCGAAGCGGCTACGCCGCAGAGGAGCTTCGCACTACTACAGTTCGGCGGCATAGCATCGCTCACCAGTGCACATGTATTAGCAGTATCGGCTGCAGCGGTACTAGCTATAGGGCTATGGTTCATGTTCACTAGGACCAGGATCGGTAAAGCAATGAGAGCAACGGCAAGCAACCCCACGCTGGCTAGGATATCGGGGATAAACATATTCTTAGTGAGGAGAATAACATGGCTAATAGCTGGCGGCCTAGCAGGCTTCGCCGGGTTCACTTATGCCTACTACAACTTCGTTAACCCCGAGAGCGGCTGGCTAATGCTGCTATGGATATTCGCGGCAGCAACGATGGGTGGATTCACGTTCCTTGGCACGCTAATATCTGGTATAATTCTCGGCCTCGCTGAGCAGTACATCAGCTTCCTAGCCCAATACTTTGTTGGCACTGGTGCCCAGTACTCTCCCATAATAGCTCTTGCCGCGATGTTCATAGTATTGTTGTTCAAGCCTGAGGGCGTAATTCGTATGGAAGCACTAGCCGTGAGGAGGGCGTGAGCCATGGGCGA
>JALVHV010000071.1 GCA_027028845.1 Pyrodictiaceae archaeon
CGGAAATTTATATTCTTGAGTACATGTTTGCCGTGAATCCATACATTGAGGTTCTCGGTCCTAACGGCGTCGCGCTCCAAGGCTAGGTTCTCACCTCTTTGACGAGAAGCCTCACGGCTAGGAATACTACGAGGAACGCGGCTACGAGTATGAGTGACCCGGCCCAGGCCATGTCGTGGTATATCTTTTGTGGCATCTGGGCGTACTGGAATATCATTAGTGGCACAGCGTCCCCTGGATTAAGCACGTTAGCTAAGGGAGTATTGCATGTACAGGGAAGCGTGGTTCTGGCAGCACCTATAGTGAAGAGGAGTGGAGCAGTCTCTCCCATTGCCTTCGCGAACCCCATCAACACTCCTGTCGCTATTCCACGTCTCGCTACCCCCGCTACCACTCCTAGTAGGACCTCTGCCCTAGTCATTCCAATAGAGTAGCCAGCTTCCCGGTAAATCGGGGGCACAGACTCTATTGCCTGCTCTACGTGAACCATGACGTAGGGAAGCATGACGAGCGCTAGTGCTATTGCGCCAGCTAATAAGCTGAAACTACCCGTTGGAACCACGACGACTATGTAGACGAGCATCCCTAGTAGTACCGTTGGTACCTCTAATAGGCTCCGCGAGACTACCCGTGTTATTTTGGCCAGCTTGGTATCGCTGAACTCTGCTACGAAGAGCCCAGCAGCTATCGCTAATGGTATACCAAGGAGGGAGGCGAGTATAGACAATATAGCGGAGCCGACCAAGGAGGCAAGTATACCATTAGAAGTACTAGTGAGTATTCCGAGACCATGTCTAGCTATCGCCCTGGATCCTTTTACGATAACCTCTGCTAGCACATGGAAGACGGGAAGTATACCCAGTATGGTCAGCGCGAATATCGTCGCTAGGAATACCTTCTCCTTGATTATCCTCGGGTCAGCCAAGCCTCTTCCTCGCCCTCGTAATCATTATCACTGCAACAGTGTTTGCAGCCATTCCTATAAGGAGGAGAACCAGGCCCCCCGTGAACAAGACGCTCATCATGTACGGGTAGAGCGGGGCCATGGAGAACTGGTTAGCTATTAGGGAAGAGATGGTGTAGGCAGGCTTAAACAAGCAGCTAGAAACAAGCGGCACATTTCCCACGACTAGTGCGACTGCCACGGTCTCGCCAGCTGCTCGCCCAAAGCCTAGGAGGGCAGCAGCTATAATTCCCGGCTTAGCTAGCCCCATCATTATCTTAGCATACTCGTAGCGAGTAGCCCCAATAGCTAGTGCGGCCTCCTTGTAGGTGAAGGGTATTGAGCGATAAGCATCTCTCGCGACAGCAACCATGTAGGGAAGAATCATTATTGAGAGCAAGACACCAGCAGTAGCCAGGTTGAACCCAGTTATTGGTTTACAAGAGAATAACGGGATAAAGCCCAAGAGCTGGTGAAGAGGAGAATATATATGCTCTCTAAGGAAGGGCGCGAGTACCTCTAAGCCCCATAACCCGTACACTATTGTAGGGAGCCCAGCCATGACCTCTATTACTGAGCCGATAAGCTCCCTTAGCCTCTCGGGAGCGTACTCCTCTATTACGAGGACAACTGAGACCGTTACCGGGAGCGCTAGTAGGACTGCTATTACCGAGGAGACTAGGGTTCCGAACAAGGGGGCTAAGAGACCGTAGACTGATTTACTTGGATTAGCCTCGTTTGGGGCCCATTTTGTCGTCGTGAACAAGCCTATACCGTATCGGTGGAGAGCTGGCGCCGATACATAGCCTAGGACTACAAAGAGCATTATGAACGCGGCAATAACTATTGCTGCGAAGGGTAATAGGGAGTAGTATAGGAGCTTATCGCTCCTATACATGGGCTTAGCGGTCATACTAGCTCCCCTGGATTATGCTGAGGGCCTTCAGATTGATGCTTCTCAGCTCGGGTGGTATTGGTGCATAGCCCTCGATGATGTCTTCTTGCCCGATTGTGTTGATGAACTTTATGAACTTCTTCAACGCCTCTGCCTTAGCATGGGGATACCTGGTCCAGGTGATCATGAAGCTAAAGCTAACTATCGGGTACGAGTCCTTGCCGGGAGCATATATTATTGCGTTGAGAGCATTGCTCCAATCAGCTAGGGGAGTGCTGGGTAAGAGTCCGCTGCGAAGAGCATTAGCTATAGCAGCCTGCATGGTCTCTGAACTGGGTTTAACGAAATACCCGGCAGCGTTCCTTATCGCTGCTATGGGGAAATTGTTCTCCAGTGCATAGCCGAGCTCCACGTAAGCTATGGCCGAGTCAAGCCTCTTGAAGTACTCCGCTACGCCCTGGTTACCCTTGGCTCCCAGCCCCCTGCCTGTGGAGTCAACGGGCCATTCAATGGCTTTCCCGACAAGATTAGTGGGCCACACACTTGGCGCCGCCTTATGCAAGAAGAACGTGAATACCTCGGTCGTGCCACTTGCATCGGAGCGATGAATAACCTTGATAACTACATGGGGTAGCCTTGCCCGTGGATTAAGCCTAGCTATCTCGGGGTCATCCCAGTACTTTATCTTCCCTAGATAGATCTTTGCTATTGCGTCGGCAGTAAGGTTTAGGGGGCCTCTATACCCAGGTATTTTGTAGATAACCGCGATTGCCCCAACTATTACCGGCATTTGTAGGACCTTTCCCTTATATTCTTCGTATTGCTTGTGGCTCAGTGGGGGATCGGAGCAAGCAAAATCAACTACGTGTTCCTTTAGTAGCTGTGATTGCCCTGTTCCACTCCCGGTCGGATTATATATTATCGATATAGTGGGGTTCTCTGCCTGGAACCGGCTTATCCATTCCCTCATCTGGGGATAAATGAATGTTGATCCGGAGCCCGTGAGCCTTATCGATACCTGGCCCTGTGCAGCAGTGGTTTGTGAACCCCCTCTGTGATAAAGGCAACATGTTACTTGTATTACTATATCTAGAGCGATGAGCCCTATTAGTATGAGTATTAGTAGTGTGAGCGTTGTCTCTCCAACAATACCTATTGCTCTAAGCTTTGGCAAGGCTTGTTGTCTCCTCGCCCTTGTCCTTGATCCGCTTATCCATGTATTGCTTTGTGTTCTCGGCTTAGGGGTATAGATAGCATGTGTATAGAGTATATGTAGGTGTGTAGAGGGCTTAGTAGAGTATATAGTCCTCTATAGTTATAGGTGTGGCTTAGTAGTGGGGAGATGGGGTGGCTACGCGGTATACTAGGCGCGTCCAGCTGGTTGGTGGGAGCACCTATGTTGTATCGTTGCCTAAGGACTGGGCTCGCCAAGTTGGTATAGGTTCTGGCTCGGAACTCGAGCTAGAAGTATTGCCGGATGGGAGCTTGTTGCTGCGGCCGCGGGGCGGCATCGATGGTAGAAGAGCATTGGAGTACGTTGTCGAGGTTGATGAACATAGTGATTTTAATATGCTTGTGAGAAGGGTAATGGCTGGCTACGTTGCCGGATTCAAGTCCATAAGGATTGTTAAGAAGAGCGTAGCTGCTCAGAAACTGGTGGAGAAACTAGTAGATGTTATCCATAAGCGTGTTCTCGGACTAGAGGTATTGGACGAGGATGCGAGCTCCCTCCTCCTACAAAACATTGTTGACACGAGCTTCACCGAGATATGGAGCACATTGAGAAGACTAGTGAGAGTAACCATAACAATGCATGAAGACACATTCCAGTGCATGGCCTCGAGGAAAGAGTGCAACGAGTTATTCCAGAGCATACGTGAAAGAGACAACCTAGCAGACAAGCTCTATCTCCTCATACTCCGCCAACTAGTAGAGGCTGGGATGGATCCATCCGAGGCAGCGCGCCAAGACATAACAATGCCCGAAACACTCTTCATAGCCTCACTAGCAAAGAACGTTGAGCGCATAGCTGACTATGCAACAGCAATAGCCAGGATAATCGTAGGCTCCGAGGAGAAAATACCAGGACAAATAATAGAGCTATACAACACCGTGATAGGCGTCCTAAAACGAGTACTCAAAGCAGCACTAGAACCAAGCGAAGAAGACATAGAGGAAGCCTCGAGACAAAGCGACGAAGCAAAGAAACGAATAAAGAAGGTACGCTCCAGCTATGGCTACGCAGTACCCTCAAGCACAGGATTACTACTCGAAATACTCTCAAGGACAATAGCTCATAGCATAGATATACTAGAGGCTATACTCGACATGGAAGCCCTGCGAAAAGCAATCGAGCTAAAAAGAAGACAATAATACCACTCTAGAGGAATAACAATCCCAGGCCGATATTAATCAAAGCGATACGTCATTTCCGAGCAGTAATTAGGCTTCTTAGCTCTGCGTAGAGCTTGTATAGCTCGTCTATTCGTTTGTTTGTC
>JALVHV010000072.1 GCA_027028845.1 Pyrodictiaceae archaeon
TCATTGCCAGGGCATCCACGGCTGCCTGGTAAGTACCTATGTTGCCTGCTACGAAGTCGCTGCTGACCCGCTTAACTAGCTCCTTTGCAGCACGGAGCACGTTCACGTTGTGGAAGTGCGCGACATCGCTCACCAATGCATCGACATATTTGTCTAGTTTCTCTGCACGCTCCTGGTCAAAGGGAGAGATAGCTGCAGCTACTCTTAGCCTACCCTCCTCGTCTAGCAGGGGAGTTGTCTCAGCAAGAGCGTCGCCGAGGAGGAGGGAGCCTAGGAAGCGCCCATCTCTACTAGTTATCGCCACGGAGTCCGTCTCGCCCCGGATTATCGCCCTTCTAGCCTCCTCGATAATGCTTACTTCATAAACCCTGCCGCTGGCCAGGGCCCTGGCGACGGGCTCAAAACCTGTCCCACAAATCTCTACGAGCCTGCCATAATCCACATAGCCCCTGACAATACCCTGCTCAACCACGGGGAGCCGGCGTATACCGAGGCCTCGGAGAACCTCAAGGCCGTAGGCACAGTTATCGCTTGGTCGCAGAAAGGCTTGGCGAAGCCTAATAGGCGGGTGCTCCTTCACACGCTTAACTTGCTCAACCTGCTCCTCGATACCCATGTTCCGATGAATAACACCTATACCCCCGTGAAGCGCTAGTGCAACAGCCATCTCGTACTCAGTAACAGTATCCATCGGCGACGACACTATCGGCACCAATAGCTCAACGTTCGTGCTCAGCCTAGTTCTTAGATCAACCTGGCTCGGCTCAACCTCAGCTCTGCCAGGAACAAGGTACACAGTATCAAAGGTGTAGAGTTGCTCCGCATTAGCAAGCTTCTCCCTAAACTTCATCCACAACGCCCCAACCAATACTCTGCTTACCAAGAGGACAAGAAGAAGGGGTTTATGACACTTCCTTGACCCATAGCGTTTCGAGAAAATCAAATACGCAGAACAAAATGCAGTAGACCCAACAAACACAGAATTAGAAATACAAGCTATCTCGACATTGCGCTTAGCCTAATGGAGCCAAGGAAAGCAAAGGGCCTCGGCTATAGTTCTCATTACTACGTATACGATTATCAGAGGGTTTATAGAAAATTTCATTTACTTTAGGAACTTCTCCTCGTATTCCTGTACATATTTTATGCTCTCCTTTATGTCTACGAAGTATGTTGCTGCTTTCCTTACGTCCTCTGCTGTTACTTTTGTTCTTCCTTCCCTTTCTGCTAGTATCCTTGCTGGCTCCATGAGCTGGACTGCGTATCTTAAGCTCCTCTCAACACCGATCTTTGTTAGCTCTTCTAGTGCCTCCTCGCTTAGCGGGATGTCTTCCTCGTCTGCTCTTATGCGCAGTATCTCCCTAATCTCGTCAGCATTGTATGGCCTCGTCCTTATTATTAGTAGGCGGTCTAGGAGGTCTAGTGGTATTCCGTGAGGCGACTCTATGTCTGTTCCGCGTATCTTTGTTACTCCTCTATTCGTTGCCAGGATTAGTATGGGGCTCATCTCGCTCTCCATTGCCCTGGTTAGGAAGCTAAAGGCTTCTATGTCGAGCATGTGTGCGTCATCTATGAATAGTACTCCCGGCATTAGCTCTGCCTTGCCGCTCTCGATTAGCTTCTTTACCTCCTCGTCTACTCGCTGCCTTACTTCGCTCGGAATCTCCCTGGTTATGGGCACGCCTAGTAGTGTTGCGAAGGCTGCTCTCTGGGCTGCGAGGCTGAGATCGAGGTCGTGGAGGGTTAGCGTGTAGACTATTTCTTTCTCCTTCTTGACTGCGCCGCTCGGCTCCTCCACGCAACGATAGGCTGTTACATCGTACCGCTTCTCCTTGCACACTCTCCCGGTCTTGTGAACCTCACCAGTCTCTGCATCAATCCATATCACGTCTCCTTTTCGGACGCGGAGCTGTAGGAGCTGAGCTGCTACTTCCTCGCCTACGCGCAGGGTTAAGCTATCGTCTCTTGTCTCGAGTGTTATCTCTGCTTCCCTTGGGACCCTCACATAGGGGTTGTAGGGGTGCTTCACATAGGCTATTCTTATCTTCGATACAACGCCTTCGTATACGAGGCGTTTCTCCTTAATGCGTACACCTATTGACTTCCTTATTGCCTGCATGAGTATCTCCGTCTTCTTCATCTCACTGCTATAGATCTCCGCGCCGCTCATTGCCACGAACGGGGTGTCTTCTCCTAGCTCCTTGGCTATGCCGACCGCTATTGCTGTCTTACCTGTCCCAGAGGGACCCACGAGGAGTACGCCACGACCAGCCATCTTACCCTCTCTTATCATTTGGACTACTATTCCCGCTGCTTCTCGCGCCTCTGTCTGCCCAACCATACCATCTGCTATGAATTTGGCTCTGCCTTTCTCGTCTAGGCCTAGTCCACGTATATGACTGTGTGCGCCTACGCGGCGTAGTTCTCTAACTGGTTTGACCTCCTTGATGGCCGCCACCTTCTTCACCGAGAGACATGGAGGAACCGCTTCTACAAAAACTTTTCATTAGAATCCATTACTTGTTGGCTCTACTTCTAACAGGTCTCCTAACCAGGAAAACCTCTCCCTGGAACACAGCCTCTTCGACACCATATCTCTCACGTAGCGCCTTGAATGCCTTCTCGACGTCTAGGCCCTTTTCCTCGAAGAGCCTAGCTACGTAGCTCTTTCGAAGAGGGTGAACAGCCACAGTAGCAGCCACGAAGCGAACCGGGTCCTCGCTAGGCGGCGGGGGAGGCGGCTCCGGTTTGCCCAATATCTCGGCATCAACGCCCCTGCTCCGAAGCATGTTGTATAACGCTACCAAGGCATCCGCGCTCGCTGGCTTAACCCATGGCTCTGCTGGCGGCCTAACGGGCACCATTATGTATGCCTTGGCCGGCCTCACCTCGGCAATTAGCCTAGCTGTTTCCTCGAGGACATCAAGGCTGTCATTTACTCCCCTAACGAGCATTGTCTCGGTTATCAACATGCCCCTATACTCATCCCGGAAGAGAAGAATTCCCTCAACTACCTTGTCGAAGCGGAGTGCTGGATGAGGCCTATCTATTCTCCTCCACGTCTCCTCGTCGCCTGCATCAACTTTAACAGAGACCACGTCAGCTCTGCTAAGGTCCTCGCGAACATCCCTAATCCATAGGAGGGATGCATTACTCAATACGGCTACGCGTACACCTAGCCTGCTCTTCAGCAGCTCGATGTCTTTGCCAAGCATTGTGTCAAGTGTTGGTTCTCCATCAGGCACGAAACTAACATAGTCCACTCTATTTGTTTCGGCCAGTTTGGCTTCAACGGCAGCTACTATTTCTCCTGGGTCGCTGAAGGGCTTTCGCTCAATGGTTAGCTTAATCGTTCTACCGAGCTGACAATAGATACAAGTGTAGCTACAGTACTTGTACGGTATATTGTTAACGCCGAGCGATAAGCCGAGACGCCTAGAATAGACTGGGCCGAAGACAAGATCCTCCCTAACCAACTATTGCTCCTCCTCGCTCAAAGCATAGGGAGGGCTCGGGTCGGCGAAGCTATCGTCATCGATTCCCGAGTCTCGGTCACTGGCGGTCACTTCACAGCCCTAAATAAATAAGGTGAAACAAGGCCCTTCATAAACCTGTGTTACGAGAAAACCCGCTCTTGCTACCCGCTGCCTCCTAGGTAGCTAAGGATGTCGCCTCTCCTCCTAGGCTTACGGGGCTCTGCTCTGGCCTTCTCTATTACCTCTCTCGCTCTTTTCTCGCCGAGCCCCTTGAGCATCGCTGCTAGTTGCTCGGGTGAAAGCCCTGCTAGCTGCTCTGGGCTCGTATAGCCATGCTCATAGAGGAGGCGTGCTCTTACCCTGCCTATGCCTGGTAGCTTTACGAGCTCTAGTAGCTCTCTCTTCACACCATGCTTTATCATCTCTGATAAGTCTTGTAGGAAGCTTGCTGACGAGTTGTTGTCCAGTAGTGCTAGTTGCGATGCCGAATAGGCTAGCCAGGCACTTGTCTCAACAACTGCTCTGAGGTCTCCTGGATCAGCGCCATACTTTGCTAGTATTGTGTCCTCGGGTACCTCGTTGACCCAGTCTATGAGGGCCTGCGCGGTGTAGAGAGCCTTAGCGGCTATCGCTACATCCATCTCCGTGTAGTCTTGGGGATATTCGAAGCCGAGCATGTTTAGTATGTCCTCGGCTTCTGCTTCTAGCTCTAGGTGTAGGCTCCTAGGCGGGCGTAGGTGGACTGCGTCAGGGCTCCATAGGATCAGCATTAGTAGCTCTGGGAGCATTGTCTCGGGGCTGGTTATTCTCCTCAAACCTCTTATCATCCGATAGGCTGTTAGCGGGTCTATGTATAGCTCCGTGACTCTTCTACCGATACGCGTTGCCCGGTAGATACCAGTGCTTGGCTCCTCTACGAACCCGTAGTCCTCTAGCTGCATCAATACACGCTCGACAGCGTGACGCGGGTTGCCAAACTGTTTAGCGTAGAGGGTTTCCTCGAAGACACCTATTATCTCCTCCTCACTAGCCTCCCCTAGACCTGCGATTACTGCTAGGAGCTGGGAGCGTAGAGAAGCCTCTGATGCTAGCTTTGACTCTATGGGCTCCGGTGCGCCGCGGACATACCGGAATAGGAAGCTCCATGCCTGCTCCGAGCTACGAGCAACAATGACTGCTTCTCCGTGCTCGTCTAGGCCTGGTCTACCCGCTCTACCAGCTAGCTGCTTGTACTCCATGACTGTTATTGGCTTAGAGCCTCCCCCGCCATAGCGGTAAAGGCTATCAACAACGACTCTGCGAGCAGGTAGGTTAACGCCCGCGGCCAGCGTCGGGGTAGCGAATATCACCTTTATCGCGCGTGACCGGAACGCTCTCTCCACCACGTCTCTCTGGTAACTAGCCAGCCCCGCGTGGTGTATCCCCAGCCCGTTTTGCAGCAGCTCCGCTAGCTTCGTGTTCAGCTCTAAGTGCTCGCTACGAGAACGCAGCTCCTCCACATACTCCTCCACATTGCCAGGAGCCATGAGCCTCCTGGCGCGACTATCGCGTCTTAGGTAGGCTAGTAGCTTCTCCGCGAGCTCTAGCGTCTTCCGCCTAGACTGCGTAAATACTATCGCCTGGCCTCCCCGAGAAACAGCATCCAAGGCAGCATCTATACTCGGGTTCCGGGATAGCTTCTCCACACGCTGCTCCTCGCCATCCCCCCAGTAAATGGTCGCGCCATGGAGCACGCCTTCTCTCAGCGGGACTGGCCTCCACTCGCTCCTAACGAGGCGTGCCCCAAGCCACTCCGCTATCTCCTCTGCATTGACTATGGTAGCGCTGAGAGCAACTACTTGCATCTCCTTGTTAAGCCTCATCATCCTAGCTATAACTGTCTCGAGAACGGGGCCGCGCTTAGCATCCCCAACGTAGTGAATCTCGTCAATAACAAGTAGGCATACGCGCCGAAGCCATGGAGCCCCATGCCTTATCAACGAGTCAAGCTTCTCGTAAGTAACCATGACGGCGTCGGCTTCGCCTAGCCAGGGCTCAACCCTGTCATAGTCCCCCGTTGAGACCGCGACACGGTACCCCAGGGAACCAAGGACCCGGCGCCACTCAGAAGCCCTCTCGTAGACGAGGCTGCGCAGAGGAGCCGCGTATACGACGCGGCAACCAGGTAGGCGGGATAAGGTATTAGCAGCGGCCATGAGGGCTACGAGGCTCTTACCAGAACCCGTGGGAGACGAAACCACGACACTAGCGCCATCAAGGAGACCAGCCTTGATAGCCTCTTCCTGGACAGGGAAAAGCTCCCTTATACCAAGTAGCCTAAGGACATCCACTACTCCTCTAGGCATGTCAGTATACTCTGTGCTCATCTCGTTACCCACTCCAAACAGACCGAGAAATTGGCAGGAGCTTCTCCCTCTAAGCGTACTCGGGCGCAGAGCCTCTCATAAGGCCTTGGCCGCTGGGTTGCCCGAAACTATAGCTCCGCTATCGGTACAAGTGGCTATTCTCAGTCGCCGCTGAAGTCTTCACAGCCCCCCGCCCCTCAGGGGCTCCGAGTAACAGGGGTTATCAGCACCACTATTACCTAGGCTTCCCGGCCTGTTTCCCGGGCTATTTTCTTTCCGAGGGGGTCTATGAGCACATGCCTTCTAGCGGGCACTCTTCCTTTAAGAGTGTCTTGTGGCTCCTTCTTAGCCTATGGGATATGAATGAGCGGAAGATGGGGCTCTTGAGTAGCCTTATGTACGTCTTCCTATCAGTGCTGAGAGATAGTATCTCCCAGCTACGTAAAGCCGGGCACATGTAGCAGCCTATGCGATAGAAGCCTGCGAGATACATGGGGTTAAGAGGTAGGCCTTTTAATAGGATGTATAGCTGTATATGGGCCGCGCTCCATAGCTTGAGGGGGGCTACAGCTAGGACATTGCTTGCTGGGCCTGGGCGTATTGGTGGCCTATTGCTCCGCCTAGGCGACTCTGCGTCTCTATCGCCTATTACTAGAAGTGCTCGCCCCCGTGCTAGTTCGCGCACCTTGCGCTCAATGGTCTCTATTTTGAGCCCCGTGCACCATCGGTTATCGTGGCTTGGTAGGGGCATCCCGTTTCTCAGCGCCTTGTCTAGGCCGGCATAGGCTTCTACGAGCCTTATGCCTAGCTTGTCCGCGACTCGATGCACATAGTGCCTTGTGGCAGGGAACTCTGTGCCAGTGTCAACGTAGAGCGCAGTAACTCTCTCCGCTCCATAGACCTTGATGGCTAATAGTAGCGCAGCTGTGCTATCCTTTCCACCACTCCACGGCACTATGACTGTGTCGAATTCGCCAAGGCTTCTAAGGAACTGAGCTGAGGCCTCTTCGAGGACACCGATATAGCCGCGATTAGCCTCGATAAGTGAGTTAAGGCTCACGTCTACGGCTTCTCCGCCCAGTATCCGGGCCCTTGGTGCGAGCCCGGTGTCGCTTATCTCGAGCTCGGCACGCACACTGGGCCCGTTATAGACGAGGTGGAGGCCTCCATGAGTACGGAGCACCAGGGGGTTCTCACCGATACGCCCACCGCTAAGCAATTCGACTAGGCGCGGGAAAGCACCAATACCTATGAAGGCTTCGAAGCTGGGCTCATAGCTAAGTCTCTCTAAGGGCTCGCCGCGCCCCGTGAAGACAAAGACCCTCCTCTCCTTATCCCATGCTGTGCGCAGCCTTATCTTGGCCCGCGCCCTCGCTATCTCTGCCGCGATTAGCTCTAGTCGTGCATTCCTAACCTTGCTACGTGGAACAACATGCGCAAAGAGCGTTGGAGGAGCCTTCTCCTCGATCTCGTGGAGTTTACTTGCATCCTCGCGTCCTAGGAGAAGAATCATTAACCTATGGGGGTCTTTGTCGAAGAACTCCCAGATACGGGCAAGCATATCATCTACGCTGCGAACACCACGCAGAGTATCTACATCTATGCCCCAGCCCTGGTAGAACCTCTCCAGGGCTGCACGCACAGCTGCTGCATCCTTACCTGCACGGACAAGTATTCTTAACATGGCTTCATCAATGCACTCCACTAAATTATTGAGGGCCTCTGTGTAGTAGCTCCTCCCGGGAGAGAATGAGCCGCCCTAGGCCCTCTGAAATAAACTAGTGCTGTGATGAGGGGTTGAGTCGCCGCAGAGCACCGGGTCGTGAGGAGACCGCCCCCTGCATATCTGAGCTTTTCCCCAGTAGGGGAATAGCGCTATGCCTTAAGCATGTAAGGCTTGTTTCCCGGCACATTGGTTCTTGAATTACGCTCAGCGGGGCTATAAGGGGGCATAGGGGCTCGGAAGCTGGCACGGGATAAGACTGCTAGCGGGATACTCTTCGGGGCATAGGGGTTATGACTGAACTGTATCCGTTGGTTGAGAGAGGCGAGCTTGCCGGCATTATTGGTAGTGGTGGCGATGCTACGCTTATTTGTAGGCATGGCGAGGGGTGCCGCTACTATCTATGGGTTAGCGTCGACCATGCTGTTGACGTGACCGAGTGGCTTGATAAGCGTGGCTCGCTCATCGTTCGCGGCGATGGTGGCGAGGGGTTTGCCCCGGTTCGTTCATGGGTTATGGCTCCCCCCTATGTCCATGCACGGGTCGTGGAGAGCTTGGATGAGTACGCTGAGTGGCTTGCGCGGCTTGTTGGTAAGGAGATTCGTGGTAGACGTGTTCTCCTGGGTTTTAGTGGTGGCAAGGATTCTCTCGCAGCCCTGCTTGTCTTGCTCAGGCTCCAGGAGCATGTTAGTTTCCGTTTGCACGTTATGTATATTCACATTCCGTTCCTCGAGTCGCCGCGTAGTGTAAGGTTCGTTGAGAGGGTCTCGGAGAAGCTTGGAGTCGAGATAGAGTTCGTTGAGGCTCCGAGGAGGGATATGAAGGCTCTTCTTAAATGGAAGGGAATGCCGCGAAGAGGCTATCGCTACTGCACAATGTATAAGGCGAAGCCGATGAGGAAAGTCCTTAAGGAGGATCCAAGGGCTGTTGAGGTAGTAGGTGACCGGCTTACCGAGTCTCCTAAGCGCTTTGAGAGGTTATCAAAGGCTGCTGCCGCGAGGGTGATACTTGTTGGTAGAAGGTTTAGGCCAACCTATGTGCTCAGCCTCTTAGACATAATAAGCATTGTTAGGGAAAGTGGGCTCGTTCACCCAGCCTACTTGGAGGGCTCGCCGAGAGTTGCTTGCGACCTGTGCCCTTACCGCGTACTCTACGAGTTCCACTACGTACCTGAGCTGGAAGACCCGGGGCTCATAGAGGGGGTGTTCGAGAAGACTTGGAGAAAATGGTATAGCTGGACAAGCTACGAGACGTTTAGGGAGCAGCATCTCTGGAGATTCCCCGCAAAGATGGCGAAGCCCCTCCTCTACGCGAAGGAGCTAGTAGCAGAGAGAAGCGAGAGAGCGCTGGGGAGAACCACAGTTGTGGACTATATGAGGCGCTTGTGGAGCGGCGAGTTGCCAAGAGCACCAATAGTCTCTGAGCCATGGGCTGTGGCTGAGACTGCTCTGCGGGCATGGAGGCGGCGCGAGCTATTAGCATTACCTATGGAGCGCGGAGACTAGTTTAACCAGGATAATCGTGACCGGGATTGCTAGAGCATAGAGCAGTGTCAGTGCGAGCGCTAGGGCACCCGCATAGGCTAGGCCGCTGAAGCTTATGTAGCTCGCTACGAGGTTTGTTAGCGGTGCTGGGTGGTTTGCCCCGCTAGAGCCTCCTAGCCCGCCTATTGTTATTGACAAGCTTACCTCCGATGCTATGCTGAGAGAGGTAAATGCCGCTATGCCTACCCCTCTCTTAATTATAATCGGCGCTACTATGGATCTGTATATCCTTGCTATGCTGGCCCCAAGGTTCCTAGCCGCCTCCTCCAATTCTAACGGCAAGGACGAGACCAGAGCCGATAACGGCTTGTAGTATAGCGGTGCTCTTCTAACCACATAGCCCAGCACCAAGTAGAGCCAGGGCATACCTATAGGTGATAGAGACGAGCCTGGTCCAACAACGCTTGTAAAGAACTGATAGTAGGCGTAGGCGAGCACTATTCCAGGAATTGCTATTGTCGACATCATGGCTGCGTCTAGTAAGCCACTTGCCCTAATTAGTCGCCGTGCAACAGCATAGGCTGCTGGTGACAAGAGGACAAGTACGAGGATAATGGATACTGTTGTATAAAGGAAGCTGTTCAGCACCGCCCTGAGTATATCCGGCGACGAGGATAGAAGACGGAGCTGGTGGAGCCCAGGACTCGGCAATGGGGATGCAACCCATTTCGACGAGAACCCATAGACTATGCAAAGGATTTTCAGGAGAGCCGATGGCCCTAAGAAAGCCACGACTATTACAAGGCCAAGCGCGCCACCCCGGTCTAGGCGGGGAAGAAGCCCGGCCCTCTCACGACCCGAGGTTATTCCACGATACGTCTCGGCTATACTCCTATAACTAATCGCGAACACTAGCACTGATAATAGGAGCAATACTATTGCATGTCCAAGCGCCGTATAGGAGAAGCCTCCGTAGACGGAGTTAAGGAAGTATGTGTAAGCCCTATAGGCTAATAGGCTACGTGCGCTTGGGTCTTGTTCAAATACCAGGGGGCCAGCTACGTCATCTATACTTAGGACAAGGACTAGTGACAGGCTCGCTACTATAGCTGGCCTAGCGGCTCTATAGATTAGTCTAGCGAGGCTTGCTCCACGAGCCCCTAGTTGCAGAGCTGCCTCTAGTTGCTCCCTAGGCAACGAGTACACATAGCTAAGGAGTATCACGAAAGCCACGGGAGTAAACACTAGTACCTGGTATATCAGTACACCTATAGCTCCCTTGACAACAATGATTACTCCTAGTTTCCTCAATAATGTGTTGACGAGGCCTATTCTCGGATCAAATACTCGTTGTACAACGTAGGCCTCTATGAAGGGATATGGTAGGAGCCCTATGAGGGCTAGAATCAATGATATGCGTGTAATAGGTCTATATAGTATAGCTGGTACTAGGACTATGTACGCTAATAGAAACGAGGATATCGACACAATGAGCGCCACTAGTAGTGTAAGCCAAAGTGAGCCTATGAGGGGAAAATCAAGTACGATCATCCTAGTGCGGTTTTCATGAATAATTGTTACTGGTGAATAGAGAAGAGTTGGTTTAGCAAAACCAGGTTCGTGTAGGACAGAGAGAATGCTCCTAGCCAGTGTAGTTGGGGTTAAAAGGGCTAGAAGCGGGATAAAAACACCGATTGTGTAGACTACTAGTACCGGGGCTACTAGTTTGAGCACTGAGTTAGACTTCATTGCTACTTCCTTAGCTCGTGCTCTTGAGCTCCTCTAGGACCTTCTTATAGGTGTTTATAGCAGCGGATTTAACAGCGTTGTAGAACTTGTCCCGGTCCGCGTTGTTCTGTAGCTTGTTGTTTATCTTCTCTGCATACTCGAGTGTGAACTTGACTTGCTTACCTGTCCACGGATCCTTTATTGTTAGTGGCGCTAGTTGCTCCACTATTCTGAGCCACTGGTTCTTGCTCAGCTTCCCCTTCTCCATTAGCTGTGCGGCTAGCTGCCCTATCTCCTTGAGCAGGGCGTTGGTATCGCTATCAGCTATCGCTGCTTCGAAGTAAGTTGTTGCTGCCAGGTCAACCTTCTCTGCTAGTGTGCGGTTATATTGGAATATGTTTCCTTTCATTTTCTGGTATACTTCCTTAACCCAGCTTATACCGGTAATGTTCCGCACTGGTAGGTAGTAGAAGAGCTTGGCAATTGTTTTCTGGCCGTCAGGGCTCAGTAGCCATAGTATGAAGGCTTGTGCTTCTCTTGGGTGAGGAGCTTTCTTTGCAAGCGCTACTGGCGAGATATATGCTATTCCCTCGCCTCTCGGTATCTCGAATACTGCTCCCTTACCCTCCTTCTCGGCCTCGATTCCATAGCCTATGTAGGCTGGTGCCACGCCTACTATGCCCTCTGCTGCCTGGTCCCTGGCCTTCTCAGAGCTATCAACAATACCAGCCTCCATCCCTATGACTGTTAGTAGGCGCCATCCATCATCCCAGCCATATATCTGTAATATACCATGCATCGTTGTTCTAGCTGTGCCGCTCTTCGTGGGCCTCGGAAAGGATACCGTGTAGGCGTGGCTAAGCAATGGCTTGAGATAGACGGGGTTTTCGAGACTGCCCCACTTCACTGGCTTCGGCAAGTTATATTGTTTCAGAAAGTTATTGTTTACTATGTAGCCATAGACTGCTTGGCCCACGGCTACCCAGCAGATATTGCCCCTAGTATCTCTCCCGACGAACTGGGGCTTAAGCCCATTAATTATGCTGACGAGCTTATCCATTGTTATGGGGGCGAAGGCGCCCTCCTTGCAGAGACGATCATAGACAACCTTTTCTCCTATGAAGAATAGGTCCACTTTCCCGCTGAGCGCTAATTGTTTCCAAAGACTATAGTCAACCTTGGTGAACTCTACATCCTTTATGTGGTATTCCTTAGCTATCTTACTTGAGAGGAATGCTTGTCTGATCTCTTTCTGCTCTTCTGGCGAGAGCCTCGTAACTATCTTAAGTACCACCTCTTTCTTGCCGCCCCAGGGTTTGAAGAGAGCTAGTCCAACACCTATAGCAACCACTATAACTATTATCGCTACTAGCGCAGCAATCCTACGCCCATCCATTGCGCGCAATCAGCAACACCCCACACCCATAGCTCTTCATGGGCTAAAGAGCGTTGAATGAATACTCTTTTACCATTCAACACACCGGATTAGAGAAGGGTTTAAAACCAATATGCCGCAGGTTAATCAATTCTGCAATATCTGTCTCCAGTTATACTAGCTCTTTATTGCTCGCAGAACTGACTATACTACTTTAGCCTAGCAGAGCTACTAGCATGCATGGCAAGAAAGGAGGGAACAAGGAGACTTGGAGATAGGCGTTGGCGAACCCGAGGAGTGGCTGCGACCCTACCTAGAGACGGTGATGGAGAAGCTAAGCCGTGCAGGGTACAAGCTTCAAGATAAACCATTCAATTACTTATTCGCTGCTATAGCCGCTGCCCATATATCAGGGTACGACCCAGTCTACGACTACGTTGTCGCAGCATACTATGACCTAATAGACCTAGTAGAGGAGGCCGAGCCCCTTGCTACACCTCGTTGGAGGAAAACCTTCTACGAGCTACAAGACGAGGTAGAAGCCCTAGCAGCATTCGAGGAATCCCTCTCCAGCAGCGATCAAGTCTTCATAGCCGAGCCTATCCTGGCTGGCGCAGTCCTCGCTATGTCGTCTCGACAAGGCGAAATGACTAGGTGGTATAGGTCAGGCCTACTTAGAATCCCTGGCCAGCAAGTACTGATTAACCCGGCTAAGAAGGTAAAAATCCTCGTGCCTCGGAGCCTCTTCCTGCTAGCAGTTTCCGGGCTCAGCTCAGAGAACATTTACCCAGGCAACGAACGCATTGCTGTACTACCAGATCCCGCCTATGTGAGAAAGACAATACTTGACAGCCACGCTCCTCTAGCCTACTTCAAGGAGACAGTGATGGAGGCTGTATCCAAGTACGCGAGGCTAGCAACACAGCTCAGAAACGATATTAAAAAAGCATGTAAGACCCAAGGTGTACTCGTGATAAAATACATGTTCTACTCTCCATCCATGTATAGTGCTGAGTACCTCTGCTAGCTCTTCGTCGCAACACTTATCTCGCTTAGTCTTATCCAAGGCATATAGACGCCTGGATAAGGCTTCTCCACTAGCTTCCCTACAAGTTCCACGTTATTCATTATCTCCTTGTACATGTTGCCTGATATGACAGCTCCTTGAACCCATCCCTTAGGCTCACCGTTCTCGTAGAGGATAGCGGGGTTCGCCAGCACGCTGTACTCGCCCGTATCGGAGTTAGCTGTATGAGCACCTTGCACCTGGTAAATTACAAGTACTCTTCCCTCTAACAGCTCGTCAGGCGATGCATCGCCTTGCTCCACTATTATGTTAGTGAATCCCGGTGATGGTTTTGAGGCATAGCCAGCCCTAACAGCGTTACCAGTACTCTCTTTTCCTGCTCTTCGCCCCCAGTACGTGTCGTAGATAAAGCCCTTGACGACACCCTTCTCTACGAGGACCTTACGGGAAGTAGCTACACCCTCACCATCGAATCTCCACGTGTTATCGCCTCCCTTGAGGACGCCGTCATCCACTATTGTTATCTTCTCGGAGAGGTGCTGCTGGCCAACTTTGTCAGCGTAGAAGCTTCTTCCCTGAACCACTATGTCTCCTCTAAGCGAGTAAAGAACCGTAGGCGCTAGGAGCTCATAGAGCACGCCAGGGCTAAGCACGACTGTATACTTACCTGTCGAGACCCCCTCTGCCCGCTTCGTGCACTGTTTTGCCTTCTCCACAGCCCTCTCAACTACGTCGTCAAGGCTTGGGAACGATACACGGCTCGAGCCAAGCTCGTAGATAGCAGGCGTGGTGACGCTATCACTCTGTATGAGAACATCTATTGCTGCGAAAGCCATTGTCCCCGAGTCTACTCTATAGACCCCGTTACTGTTTGTTACGGCTCTCTCAACGACGTATACGCCAGTTCCTCCTCCTACTACCTGTACGCCCTTTGTCTCCAGCGCTCTGTCGAGCATATACTTGGCGTTCTCGAGAACCGTTGAGGACTCCATGTATGCTAGAGCAGGGCTATACATGTTCCCGGGCTCTGGGTAACTAGGGCTAGGCTCTGGTAGTCCCCTCCACTCCTTATCCTCGGGAGCGGCTCTTGCCTGCTTGACAGCGTTGCGAACAGCTTCTCTCACAGCGTCACGGTCAAGGCCAGTAACGTAGCTAAAGCCGAGCTTCTTACCAACGGCTACTCTTATCCCGATACCGGCGTCGTCCACTACCTCGAGACTGCTAATCCTATTAGCTCTGAGGCTTACCTTGTATCCTCTCTCAACAAGAGTGAAGGCTTCTGCCTCGGTAGCACCCTCGTGGATAGCCCACCTAACGGCGAGGACTGCTAGCTCTATGGGCTCTATTCTCCGCGACAATGCACCAACCACCTCTCGGACACGTTTATACCGAGGATTCAACTAGATACATGGATAAATACAGGGCTGGGAGATTATCTCCCGCCAACAGTCATTTTCTTGACTCGTACATGGGGGCCTCCATCCGACACGTATACTAGTTGGCCCTTACCACATCTCCCGTAGAATAGTTGGAAGTCCTTGCCCACAGCGTCTATGTTGAAGAGTGTCTCTAGCGTGTTTCCTGCTATGCTTAGGTTTCTCACAGGTTCTCCTATCTCACCATTAACTATCTCGTAGGCCTCCTCTATGCCTACTTGGAAGCTCCCATCAAGGTTTGTTTGACCTCCTCCAGTCGCTACAATGTAGTATCCAAACTTTATGTCGCGGAAAATCTCCTCAACGCTATAGTCGCCTGGCAGCATGACTGTATTCCTCATCCGGACAAGAGGAGTGTAGCGAAATGACTCCGCCCTACCATTACCAGTTGGGTCTACGTCAAATAGTGCTGCGTGCACGCGGTCGGTCATGATATCCTTGTGGATCCCCCTCTCTACTATAGTCGCACGCGCTGTGCGTACCCCTTCATCATCATACTTTATTGTACCGAATCCATCGTCCAGTGTAGGGTCATCTACTATGGTTACAAGGCTTGACGCTACCTGTTTGCCCCTCTTGTCTCTTAGCACACTCCCAGCTGCAACTAGGTCTGCCTCAGCTAGGTGCCCGAAGGCCTCGTGGACAAATACTCCGAGCGCCTCGGGGGCGAGGACTACCGGGTAGTTACCCGGCTTAGGCGTCTTTGCACGGAGCTGTACTTCTAGCCTATTTAATAACTCCTTCGCGGCCTCCTCGAGAGGATACTTGTCCCATACCACATAGCCCTTTATCGTGCCCTTAACTATGTGTGCTGACGCGCGTACGCCCTCGCGTAGACCAAAAACCGAGGCATATACGTAGACTAGCTCACGTTTCTCGGAGAGATACCTCTCCTCGGTACTAGCGTAGTGCCTTTCCTCAACACGCTCTACGTAGCGTATAGTTCTGGACTTGACTTCCGGCTTCGAGGAAATAATCTTGTCAAACTCTAGTAGATCCTTAACTTTTTGCTCAACGGGTACATCAAGTATGCTTCTCTTAACAGGTGCCTCATAGTAGTCTTCGGCAGGATCCATTGTTATAGGGCTAGGTAGGTTACCCTTTACAGCCTTCGCCATAGAATATGCGCGCCTAAGGGCATTAATAATGGAATCGGTCGTAAGCCTTGTCGTAAACGCGAAGCCCATTGAGCCCTTAATGAATACTCTTACAGCGACACCATAGTCGTATCCAGATGATATGCTAGTTGCTTCGTCGCGTCGATCTATTAGCATAAACCTTGTTCTCTCCAGCCGGAAGTCGGCGAAATCTACGCCTAGGCGCGAGGCTTCATTAACTGCTCTGGATAAGAGGTCTCTGAACTCGCTCAAGGTGCTTCATCACCACTCTATAGCCTAGTTACTTAGTATTACACTGTGCTCCGGAGTAATTAAACGCTATAACGCTTACAACAACCATTAACCCGGTAGCCATTAGGCAGGAAAGGGAGAAGAAAGCATTACCAATAAAATAGTTCCTTAAGGCTTTGACACGAGACGGATACTGGTTACAGCCTAGGCAGGGAGAATGATAGAGATGGGGAAGGGGCCTCGCTTACCGAGGTTTACGAATGAGATACCCTTGGCTATTGAGGAGGAGCCTATATATTCCCAGGAGACGCCATGGGCAACCTACTTGCTCATTGCCATAAACACGATAGTGTACATGATTACATCCGCCTCTTCGTTCTTTATGCAGTCAAGCGAGGACTGGATATCAAGGCTCGGCTTTATACCGCTTGGATTACTGAGTGACCCTGCCCACGTGTACAGAGTGTTTACGGCAATGTTTACGCATGCAGACATACTCCATATACTATTCAACATGTACTTTCTTTATCTTTTCGGGAGAGCTGTTGAACGAAGCATGGGGCACTGGAGGTACCTCGTTCACTACTTCATCAGTGGCCTCGTGGCCGCGGTAGTGCATACAGTGTTCATGTTTCTATTAGCTCCTAGCGGACTAAGCATACCAAGCGTTGGCGCGAGCGGCGCAATAAGCGGTGTCCTCGGTGCATACTTAATGCTATACCCGGGAACGAGGCTCGCAGCATGCATGTTCTTCTTCATAATACCCTTCTGTTTCGAGCTATCCGCGGCACTATGGATACTCTTCTGGTTCATGCTGCAAGTATTTGAGGGCTTCTACCTAGCAGCCTCTAGCGCCGTGGCATTCTTTGCTCACGCAGGCGGCTTCGTCGCCGGAATAGCACTGCTACCACTACTGATAGACAGGCACCGCCTAGCAGTACTACGCAGCCTCGCCTCTGCTAGGAGGCTCTTCGGCTTCATAGTGTTCATCCCGATGTACTACATACGACGCGGCCTAAGCCTAATGACGAAGGCTGTACTGCTAGTACTGATCTCAATGCTGCTACTAGGCGCCCTAACCGCCTTCGTCTACACACCCAACAATTTCACAACAATGACCTATAACGTGCACTGGATAGGAGACGGGGCAGAAAACGCCTATCTCGGCATAATTAATTGGCACCGAGTACTAACTGCCGGAGACACCATTGATTCCAAGGTTTTACTAGACATACTTGCTAGCTCCGGTCTATTGTTTAACCCGCAGAAGAGCGGTACAATAATACCTCGCCTATTGGTTGGGCCAGCGCATATGACACTCTATCTTGGCCCAAGGTACAGCGTAGGTATAAGCTATGTACTCTTCATAAAAGATGCTAGCTACACTGCCGAAGGAGTGCTCAAGGAAGCATCGATAAACGCTCAGGTAGTAACTCCGCGGGGCTCTGGCTCCCTAAAGGCTGCGCTAGAGCTCAAAGGAATATACAATGGCCTAGCTATACTCGAGCTCATGAACCTTGTATCGCTGATAGCTATCCTAGGCAGCATGATAGTAGTAGCATACAAGGACGAGGAGCTGGTAATAACGCCTGAATAAAAAGACTGAAGGAATTAAAAAGGGGCTAGTCCTTACGGTTAACGCTATTTTTGTTCCCCTTTCTCGCTCTCCTGGAGCTCTTTTTCTAGCTTCTTTAGCTCCTCCTCCAGCTCTTTCTCTATTTCCTCGATGGGCTTAGGAGGCGGAGTTGTTGCTAACGTGTATCCTATCCAGGCAAGTATACCCATTACTGCGGCGACTGCTACGAATACTGTTATTTTTATCAATAATTCACTGAAATTATTGCTTAGCCCTATTAGTCCTGGATCAAATAGGGCTACCGCGTAGAATAGAATAACTATTATGCCTATGACTAGTAGGCCTATGCCTACTGCCTTATCGCTTACCGTTTTCCCTCACCCCTCATACTATGTACATGAACCTGCTTTTTGCCCGTTCACCCTGATTCATGTTAGCCACTCTTTTAAAACGCTACGGGCATTATTAGCAGCTATAATAGCTTGCCCCTTGCACGCTACTACATCGTTGCTGCTGCAATCGGATTCTAGTACGACATAGCTTGCCTTGGACAGGTTTTCTGCACTAGGTGCTTCTAGCCAGTTTATAGATCCGCAGCCTATGTGGAGGTGCTCGTCCTTTTCCCCGTGGTTATCGTGTACATGTATGCATACGGGCTCTAGTGGCTTAATAGCGCGGTCTGCCGCGCTCAACGAATAGCCGTTAAGGAAGGCATGGCCTGTGTCTATACATGCTCTGAGCTTGGGGCTATCTATCTGGATTACAAGCTTTCTGAGAGCCTCTATTTTGTTGAGCGGCTTAGCTCCTGAAGAGTTCTCAACAGCCACTATGGGTAGGTCCTCTCGCTCCGCATAGTCTGCTAGCTCAGCAAAGAATCTCTTATTCACCCACTCCGCTCTATAGCTACCTATTCTGCGTGAACTAAATCCGTGGAATACAACTATTTCCGCACCATAGCTCCCAGCTATATCAAGGAATATCTTTGCCTCGTCCACAGCGTGCTCTAGACCACGCCCTATGTATAATAGGAAGTAGTCCTCCCAGGGAGCATGTACGGTTACTGGTCTCACTCCAAGCCTTACGGCTTGTAAGAGAGCAAGCCGCATAGTATTGGGTACTGAGGGGTAATCAATATCCATTCTCTCGACACTAGCATAGTTAATATCTATTAGCTCGAAGCCCATGCTGTGTAGCGCTTCGACGGCGTCAACGATATCTAGTGGTATTATCCGAGTAGATGCAACTAGTTTGGCCAATATGACTCACCTGCGCTACTCTCCTAGCTCTGTCAAGGGACGGGCCATAGTTAAAGTATGGCACGTACACTTCTCTATTAGTAAGAGGTTATGAGGCGGTGGAACATGGAGGGCCTTGTAAGCGCTCTCATCATGGATGGCGGAGTAGTTAGGGTTGACAATGTTCCCCTTGTTGTCCCACGAGGCTATGTATTGCTCAAGACTCTGTGGGCTAGGTGGGGTAGCATAGACGAGGCGATACGGAGAGGGCTATTGCCAGTAGATATGCCCGTGGTCGCTGGATATACTGGTGTCGGGGTAGTTGTTGAGACAGGTATAGGCTCTAATACCGCATTAGCTGGTAAGCCTGTTAGTCTCGTAAGGATTTCCGAGAACTATATGCCTCCCGTTATCGGCCATGGCTTTATCTCACCATATACTGTTGCGCCTGGAGATCATTTAGCTATTGTTCAGCGTGACCCGAGCTATGTTATTCTACTCGACTCGGCTCTGGCTTGCGAGACCTTAAGGGTCTTAGAGATCAAAACTCGCAGTGTCTTAGTACTAGGCTCGGGGATTTACGGCCTCTTAGCAGCCTACTTGCTCCATAGCACTGGAATAGAGTATACAGTGTTTGTTAGGAAGGATAGTGCTAGTTATCAAGTTATTCAGGAATTGGGGCTAGCAACAACTCAGAGCCTTAATGCCCTAGACTCGGACGCCGTCGTAGCGGCTAGCCTTGATACGTTGCTAGTAGAGGAGGCTGTGAAAAAGGCCGAGACGCGTATACTAGTCCTGCATCCTCTTATAGCGTATAGAGGCATGCCAGTGAGGCCCTTGGCAAAGAGCCTTGAGATCGTAGGGGTTGCTGGAGGAAAGGAGTTTGCTGGATGCGCTATGCGGCTTGTTAAAAAAGCTTGGAAAATACTATCCAGCTATATGTCCTTCGTGAAGGGGTTTATTCCGCCGCCTAGTGAGGGGCTTCCAGCCCTAGGTGTTGTCTACGAGGCTAGCTCTTCTTAGACTCTCGATACTCCTTTATTGATTCAGCTATCCTCTTTACGCCCTCCCTAATCTCCTCGATGCTTGGGTAGCTGAAGTTCAGCCTCATTGTGTTATGGCCGCCTCCTCTCGGGTAGAAGGCGTCGCCTGGCACGTATGCTACGCCTTTCCGTATGGCTATGGTTAGCATTTCTCTGCTATTGATGTCCTCGGGAAGCCATACCCAGATAAACATCCCGCCTATCGGCCTTGTCCACCTAACACCCTCGGGCATGTAGTCCTGGAGCGCGCCTATCATAGCGTCTCTCTTCTCGCGATAGAGCTGTTTTATGAACGGTATTCTCTCATCAATGATGCCTTTCTTCATTGCCTCGGCTGCTATGTACTGTGTAAATGAGGGAGTGTGTAAGTCTACACCCTGCTTGACTAGCTCTATCTTTGCCACAATATCCTTATGAGCTATTACCCAGCCTACCCTCATACCAGGCGAGAGTATCTTGCTTATCGTGCTAGTGTAAACCACTCTGCCGCTCTCATCTAGTGTCTTGAGCGGCTTTACGTCTCTTTCCTCAAACGTTATGAAGCCATAGGGGTCGTCCTCGAACACTATGAGATCGTACTCCTCGGCTAGCTCCATTAAGTGCTTCCTTCTATCCATTGGCAGCGTTGTTCCTCCCGGGTTATGGCTAGTCGGTATCGTGTAGATCATCTTCGGCTTTATTCCCTGGCTCTTTGCCTCCCTTAGCCTCTCTTCGAGGATATCGGTTCTCATACCATCCTCGTCTATTGGCACAGTTATGAAGTTCACGCCAAGGCCCTGTAGTGCACTAAGCATGCCTAAGTATGTTGGCTCCTCTGTTACTATGTAATCGCCTGGGTTTAGGAAGGTCCTTGCGACAAGGTATAGTGCCTGCTGACTACCCGTAGTAACTATTACATCGTCATCAGGGTTTACTTTAACACCATGTCTCTCTGAGAACTCTTTCACGGTCTCTATGAAGAATCTTACTCCCTTTGTGGGGGCATATTGGAGGGCTTTGTCACCGTATTTCTCGATAACCTCAACTGCTATCTCCGATATCTCCTTCTTGGGGAAGGTTCTTGGATCGGGTAGGCCGCCTGCGAAGCTTATTACTCCACCCTGTTCAACTATCTTTAAGAGCTCACGTACATCGGAGGCCTTGATCGATTTTGCTAGGTCCGAGAAGTACTTGGTATAATCCGTGATGCGTGACGGCATCTCACACCATCCAGGTCTATAGCGTTAAGCATTGAGGCTTAATAACTAGTGCTCCATTTAAGGAGAGGGCTCCTGGGTAAACCGGATAAATTGTAATACCACGAGAGAAGCTCTCTAGGCGGCATAGGAGATGGGTGAGTCCCTGCTAGCAAGGCTTGAGGAGCAGCGTCTACTCCTAGAGGCTATTAGTAAGGGTGAGTATTGCTGTCTCCGGCACGGGCTACCCTATGTAACGCCCTCAATACTTGCCTCGCAGACACTCTGTGAGAGGAAGGCAATAAACGAGCTCCTATCCTCGCCGCGCAAACCCGTATCCAATGAGGCTAAGGAACTCGTAAAAATAATTCTTAATACGAAGAAGAAGCTACCAAGGGTGCTGCCTGAGTATTTTTCGTTAGATGTACCACTTGCCACGATTATCCAAGGCGTCCCGGTAATTGGTAGGCCGCATAGCATTGTTTTCGTAAAGGGTTTTGTACAAGCAATTGTTATCGGGAAAAAGACGAGTAGGCCCGAGAAGCTTTACCTTAGTGACCGTGTGAAGCTATATGCATACGGCTTGCTTGCATCCAGGGCAGGGCTCCCACTGGGGTCTAGAACCCGGCTAGTACTAGTAGCTGCTAGGGATAACCAGCACCTAATAGAGGCTATTAAGAGCGTCAATCAATGGCTCCGAGCCGGTGCATCGCTTCCACCGAGATCGCGTAGCTACACTATTCATTTCTTGGCACATGACGAGGGCGTTGAGGAGGAGACTCTGGCACCCCTTCTCGCTTATTGGCGCGGTGACAGAGAGGAGTATGTCGAGCCTGGGCCGTGGTGCCGTAACTGTCCATTACGTGACTCATGTAGCGCTACTCGCTACAGAGCTGGGGAACTATATTATCAATAATGTAGTTAAAAATCCTGGCAAATACTATGACGTGGAGCCCTAGCACAATAATGTTGATAAACAAGTCAACCATGCTCGTGCGTATCTTGCCTCTTAGCTTCTCGCAGTAGTTTGCTAGGAGCGATTCGACGTAGTAGAGTGATGCTATGAAACCAAGCGGGAATACCCCTATGATAAAGGATACAGGGTCTATTCTGGGCGCGTTACAGAAGCTAAGTACTCTCTTAGTGAAGCTATATAGCTCATATAACGCTGCTATTACCGCTGGCAAGCTGATAGCATAGAGGATTAGGAAGAGCTTTACACCAAGCTGGATAGAGACGCCGAAGTTGACTAATATTCCTGGGATGAACGTTGAGAATCCACTAAGTATAGCCGCTGTCATCACGCTATGTCTTGAGAGGCCTAGCTCCGCGTTAAGCAATACTTCTCTACAACTGGCCCTACTCTCGGCTACTGTCTTCTCACTAGGCATCTCTGCTACCAAGACATGCCCCTAACACTGCTTAGCGATAGATAAAAACTGTGGAACTAGGGAAAAATCACTAGTTGGCGGCGATGTGGATCGCCTGCGACGACGATACCGCAGCCCCACGCTTGGTTCCTAGGGGCTGCGGGGTGCTGATGAAGAGCCGTGCCGAAGCCGCCACTCGTCCTTATCGTTACTCCGTGGATGTTAGTGCCTCTTCTACCACGCCTCTCCTTGTTACTCTTAGCACTTTGTTGTGGTAGATTATGATGCCCTTATCGGTTATCTCGAATGGATGTCTTCTCATGCTGTGCTTTGTTCCCCTCATCTTCCATACTATGAGGCTTCTCTTGAGCTCGCCGTCTATCTCGTCTAGGTCTAGCCTAATGATACCGTCTGCTGCGTGTTCTACGCCTGGGCCTCCGAACCCTCGCTCGGTTACGCTGACCTGGCTTACTAGGAAGCTGGTCGTGCCGAGGCCGCTTAGTACCCTCTTGAGCATCATTACGACGCTTCTAGCCACGCTCGGCTTTGTCAGATAGAGTGTTGACACTGAGTCTATTACTACTCTCTGTGCACCCGTATCCCTTATGGCTTCCTTTAGCACGTCTATGAGTAGGCCTACGTCGGTTGGATCCCTTACTACGTATTTCTCGCGCTTTGCTGCCTCACCTATCCCGCCTGTGAAGGCATCGACTATCGCGAATGTTCCCTCGCGCTCGTAGGGGCGAACATCCCATCCAAACTGGGCCATGTTTATCCTTACTTGTACCGGGTGCTCCTCGAGCGCCACGTAGACTCCTGGCTCGCCTAGTTGTAGCCCGTTCCATAGATATTGCTGGCTCATAATCGTCTTCCCGGTACCAGGACCACCACTTAGCAGCACTACGTTCCTCCTAGGTATGCCTCCGTAGAGTATTTCGTCTAGCCCGGGGATACCCGTTTTGACGCGCTCTATGGGCATAACTATCCACCACCTGGGTCTGTGTATTTTCCTCCTAGATAGTAATACTGTTGAACCAGGTATATAAAGAGAGCCCAGACCAGTCTAAGCCAGATAAGGCAAGGAATAATACCCTACTGCTAGCTCTTAGGAACAAGGTGTAGCATTGTATTGAGCAAGGCAGCTAACCAAGACACGGTTGCTAAGTGGCTAGGCGAGTCTGGGTTCCTCGTAGCACCCCTAAGCGCTCCCCTACCCTCAAACGCTTCCTGGGGGCTTCTCGTATCAACGCCTCCCCCACTACAGATAAAGCTGCGCCTCTTGGGCCTAAAGAACGGCGACGTAATAGTAGGTGTCGGAGTGAACTTCTCCGAGAAACACGTAGAGGAGATCAAGGGGCTCAAACCAGCGGAGCGCGTTAAGCTATCAGCGAGAATCCTTAAATCTATACTCGAGGTCTGTCCATATTGCCGCGTAGCTCTAAGAGAAAGCCTACTAAACCCAACAGCTATTGTGGCTGAGGTACTCGTCTCGAGAGAGGCTCTGAATAGGCAGCGACTAGTAGATGAGGCTGCCAGGCTTGTTAACGTGTTCTTAGTCGTTAATACAATCCTTTGGCAGGAATTCCCGCTCGTAGAGGTAGAGGAGTCCAAGCAATCCAACATCTTCATGTAATCCAGGGAACCCGGTGGCTCAAAGGGGCTTAGTGCAGCTGCACTAACGTTTTTAAAAGACAGTGCGCCAGGGCTTGCATTGCCGCCCCGTACTCTTCAGCACTGTATCCTCCAATCCAGCCCCGTGCTTGCTGGCTACTTGGTTCCGGGAGTACCTGGGGATAGGTATTGAATGAGACTGTGAGAGCTGCTGTACTGATAGGCTTGCTACTATTCTTGTCAAAGATAGGTGAGGAGGCTACTATTCGTCTACGTCTTCCAGGGTTCCTTGGCTCCGTGATAATGGGTTTGTTGATAAGCGGGGCAGTAGCCGGCATAGTAACACCAAGTGACCTTGATCCTGCGCTCCTCTTGCTCGTCATCGGCATTAATTTCACGCTGTTCCTTGCAGGTGTTGAGGAATTATCCAATCCCGCGCTCCTAGTACCTAGTAGGAGCGAGCTGGCTTATTCCGCAATAATGCTGTCTCTATCAAGTATCTTAGTCGCGTTCGCCGTTAAGCTATTAGGGTTTGTGCCTGGATGGAGAGAGTCTCTTGCGCTCGGTGTTGTCCTTGGTCTTATAAGCTCGGGTCCCCTCGCAAAGATAGTTCTTGGCCGAGAGGATGTTGGCGAGAAAGAGCTAAGCATAATGCGTATCGGGCTCCTTGTAGAAGTCGAGGGCCTTGTTGTATTTAACGCCCTGGTCGCGGGCGAGAATGTTGCATGGCAACTCGCGTTATCGGCTGTATTCGTTGTCTTTATATTCCTTATTGGGCGCCACTATCTCACACTACTATTCCACTTTATTGAGCGATACCTCGCTGTCAAGGAAGCACCGTTTGCGATGATAGTCGCCCTAGTCTTGATGACCGGCTATATAGCTGAGGCAATAGGCTTCAATGCCGCTGTAACAGCATTGCTTCTCGGAATGTTTCTCTCAGAGTACCTAGAGGAGCGCCCACTATACCTTGAGCGCATAAACGCCTTTACCTATGGCTTCCTCGAGCCATTATTCTTCATAGGCATAGGCATATATGCTACAAGGATAACGCTTAGCGGCCTAGCTCTCTCCCTGCTCCTCTTCGCTCTCGCAGCCCTACCGAGAGTACTCGTAGCATACCTCCAAGGACTAAGGCCTATACAGGGACTTGCTTATCTCGCTAAGGGCGGCGTTGATGCAGCCCTTCTCCTCTCCTTGCTCCAGGACGGACATATAGGATACGAGCTATACACTATCTCTCTCTTCGCCATAATCTTGTCAGTAATAGTCGCGTCCCTCGAGTCAGCCTCGATGCATGTACATCGCCCAGAGAAGCTAAGGTACCGCGTAGTAGACCTAGAACTAGACACAGACATTGCACACATAGATATGCCTGCCGAGGAGGCAGCTAGACTTGTAGCAGAGAAGGGAGCACTAGTAGTTGTTGACGACAACCTACGACCCGTCGGATACGTAACCGCCAAGGACTTTGTTGAGGTGGATCCCTCTCTTCTACGCAATATCCCGCTGCGCTTCTTCCTAAGAAAAGAGGTCCCCATTGTACACAAGGACAAGACATTACAGGAGGTCCTAACCGATGTCTCACTAATAACCGAGCCAATAATAGCCGTTATCGATGACGAGGGAAAGGTTCTTGGAACCCTTCGGCCCCGTAAACTCCTAGGCGCTCTCCTGAGGAAAGAGAAGGGAGAGAAGGGCTCAGGAGCGCCGGCCCCGCAACATCCCCGCCGATGAACTCCCTTTGGCGGGTTCGGTCTTACCCCGCGATAACCGGGATCCCTCTTCACAGCCCACTTGTCTCTAGTTACTCCTTTCTCTCGAGAACTAATAAAGTCTAGGAGAGGCCAAGAGGGTGAAGGCTCGGCGAAACTCTGAACAGTCATAACCCCCTGTAAGCGAGGGTTCCTACTTGCCGGGTAGTCCTCACGGCCAATCTCTCTGTTAGCGGGGAAGCCCCTTTTTATTGTGAAAAGACCGGGGCTATGCTGTTTCGTGGCTTGTCTCTTCTTTTACTCTTCTTAGCTGCCGCTTGTACATCTCGAAGAGCTCCTTTGTCGTCGTAGCGTCTTCGGGCCCTTTATCTGGTCTCCATCTTATGAAGCGCGGGAATCTTATCGAGATACCTGCTCCTGGTTTTGCCCAGCCGTAGCAGCACGTGTGTATTGGGCTCAGGGTTAGCTCTGCACCTATTATCTCAGCAACGAGTGCTGGCTCTACCCATACGTCTGGCTTCATTTGGCTATCTACGCGTGCTGGCTTGTGATCAGTTATGTAGGGTTTTAACATGTCATCGAGCCGTTCAAGGTCTTCATCGGTGAAGCCACTTCCCACTTTGCACACGCTCTTGAAGGTATCTGTGTCTGGGTCGTAGGCCGCCATTAGGAGGGCTCCGAACTTTCCTCCACGACGGCCCCTGCCGTAGAATGCCCCTATTACTACTAAGTCAACTGTGTCCGTCATCTCCGACTTATAGTCTCGCTTATACTTTATCCAGAGCCATCCCCTTGCACCAGCTTGGTAAATGCTCTTGTCATGAACCGCCTTGGCCATTACGCCCTCTGCGCCGTCCTCTATCGCTTTTAGGAAGAACTTCTCAAGTTCCTCGGCGCTATTGGTGACTATTCCCTCTGCTAGGCGCCATGTCTCCTGGCTATCTATTATCTTTTCGAGTGTCTCGTGGCGTACGGGGAGAGGCTTAACGGTTAAGTCCTCGCCGTTGCTGTATAGGCAGTCGAAGAGAAAGACTGCTACGGGTATCTCGGATAAGTATACATGGACATCATGTTTGCGCCTACGCCTCATGAGTACCTGGAAGGGTCTTAGCTCACCGGTCTCAGGGTCTATGGCTACTATTTCTCCCTCAACTATTGCCTCCTCGGCCTTTATCCACTTCTTCGCCATCTCAACAACATCCGGGTACATGTGGGTTATGTTCTCTAGTCTCCTCGAGTATATCCAGACCTTGTCGCCCTTCTTGTGAATCTGCGCCCTCTCGCCATCATACTTGTACTCCACAAGCGCGCGGCCGCCGAGCTTCTTGAGGATCTCCTCGGGGTCGTTTAGTCGCTCGGCGAGCATCGGCCTAATGGGTATGCCTACTTCCGGCTTGATCCCCTTAAGCGCCTCTATGCCCTGGGTAGCAAGTATCTTTGCTATCATTCCGAGGTCTGCGCGAAGGTTGTACGCCCTCTCTACGATGTTCCTCATAGCAGCGCTTCCACCGAATACGACCGCTAACGCCTCCATTATCGTGGCGTCGCCGACGCCTAGGCGGAGCCTTCCCTCAACGAAGCGAGCGATGTACTTTGCCTCCTTAGGAGAGGCTTCGGCGAGGAGGCCTGCTAGGAGCTTTAACTTTATATCCCTACTCCCCTCGCCCTGGGCGAGAGCAACCTTGGCCAACGTGTCGTAGACCTTCTCGACAGTGAGGCCAGTGCTGCCAGCGGGCTTCTTCATGAAGGCGAGTAGCCCTACTGCTTGTTGTTTCTGAGCCTTCTCTGACTTAATCTTCTCTATGGCCTTGCCTATATCGCCCAGCTTCTTAGCCAATTGCTCGATTTCCCGCTCAGGTACCTGGAGAGCAATAGATGCAGCCTTGATCAATAGTTTCTCGCCAACACCTAGCTCTGGTAATCCCTTCCAATCAGGCCACAGCTTACCCTGTAGAATATAGACAACCTTATCTATCACGTCAGCTGGTGTCTTTTTGAACAACTCTACAAGGTATAGAAGCATCTGTGTCCTTGCAGTAACTCTCTCTAGCTTCTCAAATGTCTCAGCGAGTATCGAGAAACTCATAGGCATAGTACTACACCAAGACAATTAGTGCTACAATCTCAAATGAGTAACTGGGGCGAAAATCACCCCGCACTGAGTGTAGGTACAGAAACTAGTTTATTACCCTCAACCCCCATCGTAATTGCCTATAGTCAAGAATCTTTACGGAGAATAGAGTCCAGAGGCTCTAGCTCGGGATCCCTACCCTCTATTGCCTTCACAACCTCTCTATAAACACTCCTTACCTCCTCATAGCTCGGCGCTGTATCGAGCCCACAGTACTGTAGCCTCACATTACTAATCTCAAGACCCTCGTTGGAGGAGACAGCTACTACCTCGGCCAAAAGCGGCGAGACTCCACGAATACTAGTTTTTCTCACTAGCTCCTCGCTTAGCTTGTAGTATCGTAGGGACACGCTGCTACCTTGTACACCGAGTTCGCTTAGAAAAACAAGGCCAGTATCAGTACCCGGCTCAAGCCTCTTATAAACATCTATTGATAGTAGGTAACAATTCTTCTTAGCCAGCGGTATAATAAGCACCCTTCTAAAAGTCTCGTACCAGTACTCCTTGACCCCTAGCTCTTTCTCCTCGATAACCGGTAACTCGGGCAAGCCCGGCCTTGAAGACATACATTGCACCCATTCTAGAAAAACGGGCTAAGGGAGAGGGAATAATATGCCGCTATTCGCGTCTACGGGGCTGCTGCAATACAAAGTATAGGCGGGGTCTTGTTCCGGCTAGTGCGCCTCCAGGCGTGCCTGCTACCGCCGACCCACTCCTAACTATTCTTGATACCTCGCTATCCGGGTCGTCAAGGTCTCCGAATATCCTTGCCCCTGTAGGGCATGTCTCAACGCATGCTGGGAGCTTGCCCTCGGCTAATCTATGGTAGCAGAATGTGCACTTATCTATAGTCCTTGTATAGTAATTTACGCTGCGTGCTCCATAGGGACAAGCCGCTATGCAGTATCCGCATAGTATGCACTTCTCTGGATCAACAGCCACTATGCCGTCCTCTCTTTGATAACTAGCTCCCGTTGGGCACACCGCTACGCAGGGAGCGTTATCGCAGTGCCTGCACAGGTTGTGAACGAATACTAGCTGTGTATTCGGGTAAGTACCTATGTATACGCGGTGCACCCTAGTCCTCATCCATAGTTGCTCTATGGGCTTTCTTGCATCCTTTTCCTTGACGCTCTCGCCTAGCGCCTTGAGTAGAGGTGGCTCCTTGTAATAGGTAGGTGATAGCAGGTTTTCCGCAATACATGCCGCTGCACAAGCGTTGCAGCCAACGCACTTGTTTAAGTCTATTACCATGGCGTAACGAGTCATTTTTATCACCTCGAGGGAGGGGGTTATGGTCTAGGCTTTCTTAATGCGGACTATAAAATCAGCCATGATTCTTGACCCCGCTACTGGCTCCATTACGAATACGTTGAGCTTGTTTAGTGGAGGCACTTTTGAGTCCTTGAACCTCATTGGTGCTTTCTCGTTACCGTAATTCGACGGTATGAATACGGTGTCTGGGCGTATGGCCTCGGTCACGAATGCTCTGGCCTTAAAGCAGTTACCGTTCTCGCTACACACCTCCACGACGTCGCCATTCTTTATGCCGAGGGTTTTTGCTCTCTCCGTGTTTATCCATACAGAGTTTAGGTCGGGAGGTGTCAGTTTTAGGGCAAGTACCGGGTTATCCTCGGTTGATACATAGCTCATAGTTGGGACCTTGCCAGTGATTACCACGAACTCGTCGCTGCCTAGGCTCTTCCTCTTCCACATCCAGCGTGGCGGAACCCATGTTGGCAATGGATGCCATTCAGGCTTAACGGGGAACTTGCGTTTTCCTATTAGCATGACAAGTTTCAGCGGCATTATCTCTATCTTACCGGTAGGCGAGTTAAGCCAGCCATTCTCTAGTATCTTGGCGTTCATTTCTAGGCCCCATTCCTCCGGAGCAACTAGTATTGCGCCGTCTCGTCTAAGCTTCTCATAACTTAGGCCCATACAGCTTGCCTGCGCCTTTATTATCCTTGAGGTCAAGTCGTCGTAGCCTTTTGTCTTCTCGTATTCCTCTACTGCTTTCTTGAACTCCTCAACGCAGTTGGATGGGCCTATCTCCTCGGCGATCATTTCGGCATACTTTTCTAAGAGACCTTTATCTACGCCACTTATTATGTCTGCGAGTATTTCTAGCATGTTCTTACACTGAGCATCGCTGGGCGGCTCATGAGCCGCGAATGCTGCTCTGATTATCTTTGCTGTCGTGAAGGGTGCACCTGTTATCGTGTAGCTTCTCTCCGTGTAGGCGCATTCTGGTATGAAGACGTCGCTGTATGCTACTGTGTCGTCGGGCCCAGCTCCTATGTCTACTATGAGATCTACTGTGGGTAGCTTAGCTATCTTCTCGAAGACGTCGCCAACCATTGTTCTTGCCGGGTTGGCTCCAATGACGATTATTACCCATCCTTTTTCGCGTACTAGTTGCTCCCAGGGCCACTGATACCCGTGGCCAAATACCAGTAGGGGGCCTTTCACTTTGCCGCCATCGCTTAGCTCTATCTCATAGCTTAGCTCTGATTGGTATAGCACCGACTTGGGGGAAGCTATTGGGGGAGGTGCTCTTGACAGGACGCTCTTTATGCCTGCAGCTGATAAGACTACTCCACCCGGCCTTAGGAGATTACCTGTTAGCGCCGCTAGTATTGAGGCTGCACGGTATAGTTGGAAAGAGTTCCACCATCTATTGGTATTCCATCCGGTCTCTATTGTTGCTGGCTTGGTTGTAGCGAACTCGGTAGCTATTCTCTCGATGATCGCTGCTCTTACGCCGGTTATCCTCTCTGCCCATACAGGTGTATAGCTTGACACGTGGTCTCGGAGCGCCTCGAATACCGTTCGTACCTTCTTGCCTTTGTATTCCCTCGCGTTATTTGGTAGCTCTATTGCGGGGAGCTTTGCCTCGCTTGCCCAGGTGAAGCTATTGGTCGCCTTATCGTAGACTAGGAAGTCTATTAGCTCAACCTCTTTCCCGGCTATGTTCTTCTTTATCTTCCTTGTCGCTATGGGCGCAAGCCCCTCGGCGTCTATAATCATTGGTGCATTAGTGTATTTTACCAGGTATTCTTCGTCGTAAAGTTTCTTCGTTATCACGACGTTTATAGCTGCTAGTAGGAATGCTAGATCAGTGCCTGGCTTGATGGGTATCCATTCGTCGGCCTTGGCGGCCCACTCGCTGAGCCTCGGGTCGAGAACTACTAGTTTATAGTTACGCCGGTACATACCAGCCTTTGAGGTCTGGCCAACAGCTATTGAGCCGCCAAGGTTTCTGCCGAAGCTTAGGAAGTAGCGAGTTCTCTTATAGTCCGGTACCAGCTCTGAATGCTTGCCAGCGAGCCCCATCATGCCCCAGGCTAGAGCCTTAGGCATGACGCATGTGGATAGAGGCATGCTAGCGATATTCGGTATCCCCAGCGTCTTTGCAAAACTGACTACGTGGTGATGATATGTTGCACAGCCTATTTGGCCTATTATCAGTATCGTTTTCTTTGCTAGCTCGCCTCTATCCCTTAGCTCCTTAAGCTTCTTCGCGACAATACCTATAGCCTCATCCCAGCTAGCCTCCCGGAACTCCCAGTCTCCGCGCCTTGTACCCTGCTTCCTGACGAGAGGCTTCTTGATTCTATCAGGGCTTATTGCCTTGAAGAGACCCATGTTACCCCTAGCACATATGCGGCCCTCGTTCAGTGGCGCTGCCTTGGGGTTACCCATTATTCTCTCGGGGCGCCCGTTCCTCACTCTGATTATTATGCTGCACTGGGCTGTACACATCCTGCAAATGCTCGGCACATAGCTCACGTTGACTGGGCCTAGCTTCTTGGCCTGTAGTACAGCTATCTTCTTGTCCCTAGAGACAAGCCTTGTTGAGAAGGGAAGCGTCGCCGCTAGTGTACCTACTCCTGCTATTTTTAGGAACTCTCTACGCGATACATGAACACTCATCTAGAGTCAACCTCCTACTTGCTTTTAGTAGTTAAAAGTCTTGGTAGAAGGAGTTCAATACCTATGTAGACGAGGAGGCCTAGTGCAAAAGCACCAACTATTACTGCTGCATCGCCTGCCTCTACGTGGTAGCTCCTTGCCCCGTAGAGCAGATAGTACGGGTTAATCGCCGAGCCTAGGTGGAGTGCCTTGAGCCTCGCCTCCTGAGCACCTATTATCATGCCGTACTTCTCGGCGTACCCCGCGACAAGGAACAATATAGCAGCCACGATAGCTGCTAAGGATTTTCTCTTAATGAGTGCTATTACTGCTAGTATCGGTGCTGCGATGTATCCTAGTAGGACCTCTACTCCATAGAATACTAGGGCGTGATGCCCTGACGTTATTTCTTCAAGGTATAGGCGGGTTGGTTCGGATACTGTGCCGTAGGAGAACCACCAGGCAGTGATTATTCCTAGGGTTACTGCTACTAGCGCTATAGGCGCTGCAGTGATATAGGGTAATAGTTTGTTGAATTCGCTCTTTGTCTCGTCTTCCTCCATGCTTAGTATTGTCGGCAATGTTATCAATGGTATCCAGGAGGCGCCAAGACCTATAGCAGCTACTAGGAAGACTGCACCGAGGCTCGGTGACGATATACCTATAAGGCTTATCGCGTTACCAAATACCTGTCCTAAGTTGATCTCGAGACCTATTGCACCAATGATGGCTGCTACTGCTAGCGCCTTATCTAGTAAAGTGTACTTGTTCCTCGGCCCAAAGACGTTATGAATCAATATAACAGCGATGGGGAGCGCGAGTACCGCGTAAAATACTGGCATCCAAGCTATTCTCGAAGAAGAGTGCCACCCCCTAAGCAACCACGCACCATGATCGGGGCGACCTAAGTCGGCAAACACTATGTACCATGCTGGTATTAGTAGACCAAAAACGAGTACGTACATATGCCTTACTATTCTAACTACTTGTTCGCTTAGAGGCCTATAGAGCAATAGAATCGACGCGATTATCGCTGCTCCTGCTGCCGAGCTAGCAAAGAATGCGTAGCTGGGCACTAATATACCCCATGGAAATGCTGCTCGCTCTGCCCAAGGCTTAGTCTCACCGTATCTTTCGTAGGTGTACCAGGCCCCGATTATGAACAGGATTAACAGTATAACTATTCCAGCATAGAGCGTGGCCCTTGTCAGTGCCTTTTCACCTCTTCCTACCGTTGTTTGATTACTTTCTTTGACGCTAAAAATAATAGAACCGTACGCGTCAAAAGCAAGATATAAATACTCCTTATTTTTCTTTATTTTCACTAAAATAGTCCATACCATATTGCTATACTATTTGCACAGCTTGATGAATTAAAATATTTAAAGGTAATAATCAAGCACCACATAGAATTAGGCTCAATGAACGATGAATATAAGAGATTAGAAAACATAGGGGACTCGAAAAAGCTGCTCGCAATCACGGACTCGAAGAGGAAGTATTGAGCTATCTTGGCCTTCTGCCACGTGGTTGTTGTGCTCTAAGCCATGGTGTTATGGGTTCGAGCTGTCTGCCGCAGAAGGGGCACTTGTAGTGCAATCGCTTGGCGTCTGCTGCGCAGAAGTATGCATCATATTTGTCCTTGCAGTATGGGCAAGCGTAGACTATGTCGAGTGTTAGGTCTAGCTTTTTGCCACATATCCTGCACTTGACCGTTACCCAGCCCTTATGGCCTACAGCGTTTATTCCCTTGAGCCCTGCTGTTGACATGAGCCTACCCCCAGCCTCTGCGGAGGACTAGAGACACTATATTAGTTACCCTCGTCTCTGCTCAGCTTATTGGAGCCTATGAGGAGAGCGCTCTTCGCCGAGCAATGGTCGTGAGGAGAAGGCCGGGATTTCTGAGGCCCTTCACTGCTCCTAGAGCTTCTTTAGCCTTGCAACATAGACGCTGTTCCTAGCATCTATTGATACTATGGCGTAGTGGCCTCTCTGGAGCGGACCCGGGTTTACTAAGAGCGTCCTTCCTATGTTAGTGACCCCGGGGGCCTCGTGTATATGCCCTGTTAGGAGCAAGCGTGGCTGGTACTTCTCTACGAGTTCTCTGAGCTTTTTGCTCCCGACGTACTCGCCGCCCCGGACTAGGTCTAGGCCACTCCTATAAGGCGGGTTGTGGACCACGAGGATTGTTGATTCC